>JBJTWP010000042.1:0-9376 GCA_046081805.1 Cyanobacteriota bacterium | reverse complement strand
TGGCGCCGCTGGCGGCGATCGATCGGGCGCCGGCGCCGCCGGGGGCGGACAGCGCAACGGCGGACCTCCTGCGGACGCTGGTGGCCGGCTCCGGTGAGCCCGCCCCCAGGCCCCTGCCGCCCCGGCCCGGTTGGCCAGAGTGGGCACGGCTGGGGAACGGCGCCCGCGACTGACTGCGTCAAGCTGGCCGCACCGCACACCCGCTGCTGATGGCGCCCCTGCCGCCCCCCGAACCGTCGCGCCCCATCGAAACTACGGCCGCCCTGGATGTGCGCAAGCTGCGCTTTGAGGTGACCCGCCTCGTGCTGCCAATGGGCCTGGAGGGCACCTTCGGCGTCATCCGCCATCCCGGCGCCTCCCTGGCGGTGCCGGTGCTCGACGACGGCCGGGTGGTGATCCTGCGCCAGTACCGCTTCGCGGTGGCCACGCGCCTGCTGGAGTTCCCCGCCGGCACCCTCGATGGCGGGGAGGATCCGCTGGGCACCATGCAGCGGGAACTGCAGGAGGAGGCGGGCTACTGCGCCAGCCGCTGGGATCCCCTTGGCGCCATGCTCCCCTGCCCCGGTTACTCCGACGAGGTGATTCACCTCTTCCTGGCCCGGCAGCTGCAGGAGCTCACCGACCGCCCTCCCGGTGACGACGACGAAGACCTGGAGGTGCTGCTGATGGAGCCGGCAGAGCTGGATGCGGCCCTGGCCAGCGGCGATGAGTACCTCGATGGCAAGAGCGTGACCGCCTGGCTGCGGGCCAAGCAGCTGCTGGGGCTCTGATGGCGCCCGCCCGCTGGCTGTTCTGGCACCGCCGCGACCTGCGCCTGGCCGACAACCTGGGCCTGGCCGCCGCCGCTGCCGCCACTCCCGGCCTGACCGGCGTGTTCGTGCTGGATCCCGGGATCCTGGACGCGCCCGCCATGGCGCCGGCGCGGCTGTGGTTCCTGGCCGACAGCCTGCGGGAGCTGGCCGAGCGCTGGCGGGCGGCGGGTTCGCGGCTGGTGGTGCTGCGCGGTGATCCGGCGGAGCTGCTGCCCCGGCTGGCCGAGGCGACCGCTGCCGAGGTGGTGGCCTGGAACTGGGAGTTGGAGCCCTACGGGCGTTCGCGCGAACGGCGCGTGGCGGCCGTCCTTCATGCCCAGGGCCAGCGGGTGCTGGTGGACTGGGACCAGCTGCTGATCGCCCCCGAGGCCCTCAAGACCGGCGGCGGCGATCCCTACCGGGTGTATGGCCCGTTCTGGCGCAACTGGCGCGGCCAGGTGGAGCGCAAGGAGCTCGCTGAACACCTCACCCCGGCGGCGGCTCCCCATGGGCTGGTGGATCTGAATCCCGCCGCCCTGCCCCGGCCGGAGCTGTGGCAGCAGCTCCCCCAGGTGGACGATCTGGCCGCGGCGATCCGCCCCGATTTCGAGGGCGCCGAGCTCTGTCCCTGCCGCCCGGGGGAGGCTGCGGCGCTGGAGCAGCTGAACGCGTTCTGCGATGGCGGCCCGCTGCTGGCCTACGAGCCCGATCGCAACGTCCCCGGCATCGCCGGCACCTCTGCCCTGAGCGCGGCGCTCAAGTTCGGCACGATCAGCCCCCGCCAGTGCTGGCAGGCGGCCCAGCAGGCCCGCGAGCTGGCCCGCAGCGATGAGCAGCGCCAGGCGATCCAGGTGTGGGAGCAGGAGCTGGCCTGGCGCGAGTTCTACCAACAGGCCCTGTTTCACTTCCCCGAGCTGGCGGATGGCCCCTACCGCCAGCCGTGGCGCCACTTCCCCTGGGAGAACGACCCCAGGCGCTTCGAGGCGTGGCGGGCGGGGCTCACCGGGGTGCCGATCGTGGATGCGGCGATGCGCCAGCTGAACGGGAGCGGCTGGATGCACAACCGCTGCCGCATGGTGGTGGCCTCCTATCTGGTGAAGGATCTGATCTGCGACTGGCGCTGGGGTGAGGCCGCCTTCATGGAGCGCCTGGTGGATGGCGATCTGGCTGCCAACAACGGCGGCTGGCAGTGGAGCGCCAGCAGCGGCATGGATCCCAAGCCCCTGCGCATCTTCAATCCCGCCAGCCAGGCCGCCAAATTCGACCAGCGCGCTGACTACATCCGCACCTGGCTGCCGGAGCTGCGGCACGTGGGCACAGCCGATCTGCTCGCCGCTGAGATCTCCCCCCTGGAGCGGCGCGGCTACCCGGCGCCGATCGTGAGCCACAGGATCCAGCAGGCCCGGTTCAAGGCCCTCTACGCCGCGCTGCCGAAGCCTTAGGACTGAAGGAAGCCCACCTCAGGCGGCGACGGCGGCAACTAGCTCGGCGGGGGCGGCAGCCAACTGGCGCAGCACCCCGATCACCTGGTTCTGCTGGTCGCTGCTGAGTTCGGGAAAGATCGGCAGGCTGAGCACCTCGCTGCAGAGGCTCTCCGTGACCGGCAACGAACCGGACCTGTACCCCAGCTCGGCGTAGGCCGGCTGACGGTGAATCGGGATCGGGTAATAGATGATCGTGCTGACGCCAGCCTCCTGGAGCTGCTGCTTGAGCCAGTCGCGGCAGCAGGCTTCGGGCAGGCCGTGGTTGGCGCTGTCGGCCGAGAGGGTGCAGTCACCACCACCACGGCCGTCCTTGGCAGCGCAGGCCCGGGCCCCGCTGGGGCAGGCCGGCACCCGCACCACGAACTGGTTCCAGCTGTGGCCGATGGGACTGGCTTCCGGCAGCCGGATCGCCGGCAGATCGGCCAGCTGTTCATGGTAAAGGGCGGCAATGGCACGGCGCCGCTGCAGCCAGCCCTCCAGGTGGGGCAGCTTCACGTTCAGCACCGCCGCCTGGATGGCATCGAGGCGGCTGTTGTAGCCGAGGGCAGTGTGCAGATAGCGGCGTGGCATGCCGTGCACCGCCAGCTCGCGCATGGTCTGGGCCAGGCTGCTGTTGCGGCAGGTGACGGCCCCGCCATCACCGGCGCCGCCCAGGTTCTTGGTGGGGAAGAAGCTGAAGCAGCCCACATCGCCCCAGCTGCCCACCGGTTTGCCGGCCCAGCGGGCACCGGTGGCCTGGGCACAGTCCTCCACCACCCTGAGGTTGTGGCGTTCGGCGATGGCGCACACCCGCTCCATGTCCACCGGGCGACCGAACAGGTGCACCGGGAGCAGGGCCCGGGTGGCCGGGGTGATGGCCGCTTCGACCTGATCGAGCTCGATCAGGTAGCTGGCGGGATCCACATCCACAAACACCGGCGTGGCCCCCACGGCGCTGATCGCCTCCGCGGTGGCGAAGAAGCTGAAGGAGGCGGTGATCACCTCGTCGCCAGGGCCGATGCCCAGGCCGCGCAGGGCCAGGATCAGGGCATCGGTGCCGCTGTTGCAGCCCACGGCATGGGGAACCCCCATGGCGGCGGCGAAGGCGGTCTCGAACGTGGCGATCGAGCTGCCGCCGATGTAGTGGCCGCTGCGCAGCACCCGCAGCACGGCCTGGTCAAGCTCTTCGCCGAGCGTGTCGATCTGCTCGCGCAGGCTGAACGGGGGCACTTGCATGGGCGCAACCTTAGGGCCGCCGACACGAATTCCTGTCCAGCCTGAACAGGCCGCGAGGGGCCCTGGCTCAGCGGGCCCAGCTGGGTTCCCGGCCCGGGTGCCACTTGATGTTGCAACCGATGGCCGCTTGCTGGGGTTCGGCGGGGTGCTGGCCGCTGAGCACCGCGGCGATGGCCTGGCGCAGGTCACGTCCATCCAGTGGCTGGTGGTTGCCGGGGCGGCTGGCATCGAGCTGGCCCCGGTAGGCCAGGCGATGCTCCCGATCGAAGAGAAACAGATCGGGGGTGCAGGCGGCGCGGAAGGCGAGGGCCAGTTCCTGCTCCCGGTCATGCAGGTAGGGGAAGCGCCAGCCGCATCGCTCCGCCTGGTGCCGCAGGCCCTCGGGGCCGTCCTGGGGGTGGGTGGCCGTGCTGTTGGAGGAGAGTGCCAGCCAGGCCAGATCGGTGGCGGCCAGGTCGCGCTGGAGGCGGCTGAGCTCCGGTTCGATGTGCTTCACGAACGGGCAGTGGGCACAGAGAAACAACACCAGCACCGGCTTGCCCTGGAACCCGTTGAGCTCGAGCGGCGTGCCGGCCGCCTGCTCCAGATGGCCCGCGGCCTGGGCCGCCTGGATCGCGGCGAGCGGCAGCGGCTCAGCGAGGGGCAACATTGTGGATGCCGTGAGAACCATGCCGCATGCCCAGCGCTCAGCTTGCATTGTGGAAGAGTGGCGCGGCCGCCGGGTTGCTGCTGGCCTTGGTCAGCGGCTGTGTGCCGGCCCACCGCAACCCCACCTGGGCGGTCTACCCGCTGCAGCGCCGCGTGCCCCACGACGGCCTGGCGGTGGTGAGCCAGCCCGACGGCTACGGCCTGCACATCTGGATCGACATCGACACCAGCAAGGCCGGCGTCTGCAGCCCCCGCTGGACACCGGATGCCGCGCGCCTGTTCAACGGCAACGGCACGGCGCCGTTCAGCTCTGGCCTGGCCAGCCGCGCTGAGTTCTTCCAGGCGGTGGCCCGTGCCGATGTGCAGCGGGCGCTGCGGGCCGAGGGTGAGGCCCTCTGCCGCACCCGCGCCCCCCGCAGTCGCTTCCAGTGGCAGGAGCCGCCCCGTCGCCCCCAGGAGGTGAAGGCCCAGCGCTTCCCGCTGCTGGAGGAGCCCGATCTGCTCAGCGACCCGAATGCGGTGGAGCGCAGCGAGCAGCAACTGCTGCAGGGCGGCCAGAGCCGTCCTTGACCCTGGAGCGAGCCAACCCCGCCAATGCCACCGATCGCCTCGATGCTGAAGTGGATGCAACGGCGCTGCCTCCCCTGGCCACCCCCTTCGCCAGCACCTGCTTCGGTTTTGAGGCCGACTTCAGTGCCGATCTGCGCTGCATCCCGATGGCGGTGCGGCGCAAACTCGATCTCTGCGGCGTGAAGCTGAAGCTCCAGCACTGGAGTGAGCTGGGCGAGGCAGAGCGGGGTGAGCTGCTGGACTGGGCCGACGATGCCGCCGCCATCGAGGCCCTGCGCGCGCACCTGCTGCGGCGCACCGCCACCCTCAAGGCCGGCCAGGCCAGGGAGCTGCCGCGGGCCAGCGGCGAGGCCTGGCAGCAGGCCCACCACCTTCCAGAGGTGGTGGGCGCGTCCTGCGCCCAACTGGGGCTGAGCCTGCGCCGCGAGGGCTGGGCGCAACTGGATGACCTGCAGCGCTTCGCCCTGGTGAAGCTCAGCCACCCCGGCCACGAGCATCGCAACCTGCCGCGCGCCCTGGCCGAGTTCGGACTGTTGACCCCATCACCGGCCGCGGCGGAAGCCCCAGCGGCCCCCCATCCCTAGCGGGGTGGCGTGATGGGGGCGGGGCCATGACGCCATCGAGCCGCCGGCCAGAGCTGCTGGGGGCCGGGCACCCGGCCTGGCAGCCAGGGCCGCCACCGCCCACCTCCCCGTCCCTGCCTCTGCGCTGCTGCCTGCTGAGCGGCGGTGCCAGCCGGCGCATGGGCCGCGACAAGGCGCTGCTGGCCCACCCCGAGGGGGGTACCTGGCTGGAGCGCACCGTGCTCCTGCTGGCCGGGCTGGGGGCACCGGTCACCCTGCTCAGCCGGCACCCGCGGCACCTGGAGCTGGCCGGGGATCTGGCCCGCAGGCTGGGCGACCCCGCCGCGCCCGACCCCCAGGCCCGGATCATCGCCCTGGCGGAACCGCCGCCCTGGGAGGGGCCCCTCCTGGCCCTGCATCGGCTGATGGCCCAGCATCCGGATGAGCGGCTGCTGCTCTGTCCGGTGGACATGCCCCAGCTCACCCCAGGCGCCCTGCACTCCCTGCTGGCGGCGGCTGTCAGTGCCCCCGCAACTGCCCCCGAAACCGTTCCCACCCTGCACCTGGCCCACGACGGTGAACGCCTCCAACCCCTGCTCGGCCTCTACCCCAGCAGCGCTCCGATCCGCCACCACCTGGCCTGGGCGGTGGCGCAGGGGGAACGGCGCCTGCAGCGCTGGCTGGCGGCGCATCCCTGCCAGGCGGTGCCGCTGGATCCCCGGGCGATCCGCAATCTGAACCGGCCCGAGACATCCCAGCCCGGCGAGTCGGCCGGTGCCTGAACCTCCGCGATCCGTCGCTCGCCCCCGCTCCCCAGCCCTGGGCCGGCAGCCATAGCGTTGCCGTCATGGCCCGCGCCGCCGACCACGCCCCCGCCGCTGCCCTGGCCGATGGGCCCGCCCCGGCCAGCGGCCAGGCGGGGCCGCGCGACCGGCTTGGTCGCCCGCTGGGGGTGCTGCGGCTGTCGCTCACGGCCCGCTGCAACCTGGCCTGCCCCTACTGCCTGCCCGATGGAGTGGAGCCGCCCGGCCTGCTGACGCTGGAGCAGCGGCGACGGGTGGTGGCGGCGGCGGTGGCGCTGGGGGCCCGCAGCCTGCGCCTCACCGGCGGTGAACCCCTGCTCCACGACAACCTGGAGGCCCTGATCACGGCGGTTCAGCCGCTGCGGGCCCGGCAGCCCGGGGGCCTGGGCCTGCACGACATCGCCCTCACCAGCAACGGCAGCCTGCTCAGTCCCGAGCGGGCCCGGGCCCTGCGGGCGGCTGGCCTCGATCGGATCACCCTCAGCCTCGACGGCACCACCGGCGCGGCGGTGGCCCGCATGGCCGGGCTGGGCGGTCGCGATCCCGGGGAGCGGCAGCGGCGCGGGGAGGTGCTGCTGGCGAAGGTGCTGGCGGCGATCGAGCACGCCCGCGCCGCCGGCTTCGATCCCGCCCGCGGCGCCCTCAAGCTCAACGCTGTGATCCAGCTGGGGGTCAACGACGACCAGCTGCTGCCCCTGGCGGAGCTGGCCCGTGGGCGGGGCCTGGAGCTGCGCCTGATCGAATTCATGGACGTGGGCAACCGCAACGGCTGGCGGCCCGAGGCGGTGCTGAGCGCGGCTGAGATGGTGGAGCGGCTCGGTCGCCGCTGGCCGCTGCAGCCCGAGGGGCGGCCCGCCCACGGCACCGCCAGCCGCTGGCGCTACCAGGATCGCGAACCCACAAGCGGCGGCACCCAGCTGGCGGTGGTGGCCTCAGTGAGCGCCCCCTTCTGCGGCGACTGCAACCGGCTGCGCGTCACCGCCGACGGCATCGCCTACACCTGCCTGTTCGCCGCCCCCGGCAGCGGCCTCGACCTGCGGCCCTGGCTGCAGCCCGCCAGCCCGGCCGCAGCCATCAGCGAGGCCCTGGCAGACCTCTGGCGCCGCCGCACCGACCGCTGGAGCGAGGAGCGCCAGGCGGCCTGGCCACGCCCGGCAGCGAATGCCAGCGGCCCCGCCACACCGGCCCATGCCGAGATGGCCTACCTGGGGGGGTGAGGCGAGCGGTTCAGTGCCCGCGCAGCAGCACCGGCACCCGCTTGAAGGCCGGCGTGCCGCTTTCGGGATCGCTCACGGCCCGCATCAGCACGTTGGCCTCGGGATAGAACATCAGCCCGGCGCCGCGGCGGATCGAGCCGGGGATCAGCTCGATCGCCTCAAGGGCGCCGGCCTCGCCCTGCACCGTGACGCGCTCATGGGCCCGCAGGCCGCTGGCGACCAGATCCTCGGGGTTGATCAGCAGCGTCTGGCGGTGGGGCATGCCGCGGTAGCTGTCGCCCTGCTTGTACACGACGGTGTTGTGCTGGCCGTAGCTGCGGGCGGTGATCAGGCTGAGCACCAGGCCCCGCTCGCCGGCGGCCAGGCCGCCGAAGTGCTCCGGCCCGGGCAGGCCCAGCGCCGGCAGGGGGGTAACGGCCAGCTGGGCGCGGCCCGTGGCGGTGGCAAAGCGGGGCTCGTGGAACACCCTGCCGCTCACCTCGAATTCCCGCTTGCTGGTATCGATGTCGGCGATGGCCCCGTAGCCGGGCACGGTGCGGGCGATCAGCTCGCGCACGTAGATCGGATCCTGCAGGCGCCGCCAGTCGATCGGGGTATCGCCATGCAGGCGGTGGGCCAGCTCCGCCAGGAAGGCCACCTCGCTGATCAGGTCGCCGCCGCGCAGGTGGGTGCTGCCGGGCTCGTTGAGCCGCACCCAGTTGTTGCCCGATTCCACCGTGGTGCGGTGGGGCGTTTCGAAGCGGTTGAACACCGGTAGCAGCAGGGTCTGGCGTGCGCCCAGGCCGTGGACGTGGCCGGGGTTGGGCTTGGTGGCCAGGTACACCACGGTGTCGATGCGGCCGAGGGCGCGGCGGGCCTGGGCGCTGTCGGGATTGGCGCCGAACAGGTTGCCGCCGAGGCACAGCAGGGTGTCGACGCTGCCGGCATCGGCCGCCTCGATCAGGGCCCGGGTGTCGTAGCCGGGCGTGCGGCTGAGGGGCCGGCCGAGCAGCTGCTCGAGCGCCAGCCGCATCGGCTCGCGCAGGTGCACCGACACGCCCATCGAGCCGAAGCCCTGCACGTTGGAGTGGCCGCGGATCGGCATCGTGCCGGCACCGGGCCGGCCCACGTTGCCGCTGAGCACGGCAGTGTTGGCGATCGCCTGCACGTTGGCGGTGCCGTTGGCGTGGTGGGTGATGCCCATGGCCCAGGCGAACACCACGGCGCGGCAGGCGGCCAGGCGGGCGGCGGTGTGCTCCAGCTCCTCGCGGCTGAGGCCGCAGCAGGCGGTGATTACTTCCCAGCCGGTGGTTTCGATCTGCTCGATCAGGGCCTGCCAGCCATCGCTGTGGGCCTTCAGGAACTCCCAGGCGATGGCGCCCCGCTCCAGCAGCGCCTTCTGGATCCCCAGAAAGACGGCGGTGTCGGAGCCGGGAACCGGCTGCAGGAACAGCGAAGCGATCTCGCTGCCGCCGCCAAGCATCGAGCGGATCGGGAAGGCGGGCGAGCCGAACTTCAGCAGCCCTCCCTCCAGCACCGGGTTGATCACGATCACCGTGCCGCCGCGCTCGCGCAGGCGGATCAGCTCGTTCATCAGGCGCGGGTGGTTGGCCGGCGCGTTGGAGCCCACCAGCACCACGCAGTCGGCCTGCTGCATCCCCTCGAGGTTGACGTTGGAGGTGCCGCTGCCGAAGGCCTGGCGCAGGGCGAGGGTGGAGGGGGCGTGGCAGAGGTCGGAGCAGTCGGCCAGGTTGTTGCTGCCCAGGGCCCGCAGCAGCAGCTGCAGCAGGTAGGCGGCTTCGTTGGAGGAGCGGCCGGAGCTGTAAGAGGCCAACCGCTCCGGCGGGCAGCGGAAGGCCGGCTCCAGCAGCGCAAACACCTCCTCCCAGCCGATCGGCTCGTAGTGGGGCGAGCCCTCGCGGCGGATCAGCGGCCGATCCAGGCGGCCGAGGCGATCACACGCCGCGGAGCTGAGCTGCTGCAGCTCCGCCAGGCAGCGGCCGGCGAACACCGAAGGATCCACCGCCGGTTGCAATTCCGCCTGGATCGCCTCCACGCTCTTGAGGCAGCGCTGCAGCGGCTCCCCCAGCTCATCGCGGAAGCCGC
>JBJTWP010000041.1:0-2588 GCA_046081805.1 Cyanobacteriota bacterium | reverse complement strand
CCCTCACGCGGCGTTGCTCCGTCAGGCTTTCGCCCATTGCGGAAAATTCCCCACTGCTGCCTCCCGTAGGAGTCTGGGCCGTGTCTCAGTCCCAGTGTGGCTGATCATCCTCTCAGACCAGCTACTGATCGTCGCCTTGGTGGGCCATTACCCCACCAACTAGCTAATCAGACGCGGGCTCATCCTCAGGCGAAATTCATTTCACCTCTCGGCATATGGGGTATTAGCGGCCGTTTCCGGCCGTTATCCCCCTCCTGAGGGCAGATTCCCACGCGTTACTCACCCGTCCGCCACTAGCCCGAAGGCTCGTTCGACTTGCATGTGTTAAGCACGCCGCCAGCGTTCATCCTGAGCCAGGATCAAACTCTCCGTTGTAGATCCAACCCTCTTGGCAAGCTCTCGCTTCCCTCAGCTGGATTTGCCTTTAGCCATCCCCGCAGACTGGCGTCTACGACAATGTCGGGGCCACCAACGCTCTCGCGCTGGGTTCAAAGAGTGCACCTCTCGCTTTCCGGTCTGCTCTCCTTTCAGAAAGCCTCGCTCCCCTTGCGGGCAGCACCGGGCCACGACACGTGACTTTCCCGAATCTCAGATCCGGTTCGCAACCGGTCTCACGCTCAAAGGGCCTTCCACCAATCGTCGGTTCTCTCTTGCGAGATCACTCGGCGGGATCGCTCCCGGCTTGATGGCGCCTCTCCAAACCTCGGCGCGTCGTGAGAACGCACCTCGGCTCCTTGATCGCTTTGACCCGTCGCTTGTTTCTTTTGACGGGACCTCACACCTCCACCGCTCTTCGTCCGTTGCCTTACCGGTTCCTTCGCGGTAGCGAAGGACACAGGCACTTCCGAAGCAACCACCTACGGTCTCCCGCAACTGATCCACTCCTTCCGCAGCAACCGACGCAGTGGAAGCGTCAGTTCCTAAACTTTTTTGGTTGTCCAGGTTCGACCGCTCCACCCCTTCCGGGGCTCTCGCGGCGCGTCGCCTCCCGGCGACTCAGAAAACTTACAACACCGTCGGCTCGCGCCTCTCGATCCCGTAAGCCTGCCCCCGCTCGAGCTCTCGCTCTCTGGGGCGCAGTCCAAAATCATATCACCAGGGGCGGGCAGGCCTGGGGGAGGGCCCACACCAGTGGTGCCTTGCCTGCCCAGCCGGGGCCAGGACCACATCGGAGCAGCCCCAGGGACGGCCCCAGGGACGAGGGTGGACCCAGCAGAGCTGCTCCCCGAGCGGCAGGACGGACTGGAGCGGCTGGCTGGTGAGCAACCGGAGCACGGCATCGGCGCCCTGGTGGGCTCCATCCGAGCGCTGCTGCGATGGCAGGCTGCACAACCGGATCAGGGTCAGCGACGCTGCCAGCTGTCCCTGAGGGACGTGCCTCAGGCCTGTGGACTCCCCCAGGCATGGGGACGACCTGTCGGACAGAGCGCCAAAGACGAGATCCAGGCCCACGTTCACAGGGGCTGCCGGAAAACGGGCACAAAAAAGCCGCGATCGCTCGCGGCTTGAAGGGTATGGAGGGTGGTGGCGGAAGCCGACCGACGACTCAGAACAGACCCAGGGTGAGGGACTTGTCGATGGGCAGGCAGGCGCCGATGCCCAGGTAGATGGTGAACACCGTGCCGAACAGGAAGGCGGCCATGGCCACCGGACGACGGAAGGGGTTCTGGAACTTGTTGAAACTCTCGATGAAGGGGATCAGCATCAGACCCAGGGGAACCATCGTCTGCAGGGTGATGCCCAGCAGCTTGTTGGGGACGACCCTGAGGATCTGGAACACCGGGTAGAGGTACCACTCCGGCAGGATCTCCAGCGGGGTTGCGAAGGGGTCGGCCCGATCGCCCAGCATCGCCGGATCCATGACGGCCAGGCCGACGAGGCAGGCGATCGTTCCGAGGATCACCACCGGAAAGATGTAGAGGAGGTCGTTGGGCCAGGCCGGCTCACCGTAGTAGTTGTGCCCCATGCCCTTGGCCAGCTTGGCCCGCAGCTTGGGATCGGTGAGGTCAGGCTTCTTGAGGATGTGCATGGTGGGAGCTCGGAGCGCTGGTGACCGGTGAAAGAAGACTAAGGGGAAGAACGGGGTTCAGAGCGGGCCGGAGATGCCCTGCTTACGGATCATCAAGAAGTGGATCAGCATGAACACCGCCAGCAGCCAGGGCAGAACGAAGGTGTGGAGGCTGTAGAAGCGGGTCAGGGTGGACTGGCCGACGCTCTCACCGCCGCGCAGCAGCTCGACCATGAAGTCGCCCACCACGGGGACGGCGGCGGGGACGCCGCTGACGATCTTTACGGCCCAGTAGCCGACCTGGTCCCAGGGGAGGGAGTAGCCGGTGACCCCGAAGGACACGGTGATCACGGCCATGGTGACGCCGGTGACCCAGGTGAGCTCTCGGGGACGCTTGAACCCGCCGGTGAGGTACACGCGAAAGACGTGCAGGATCAGCATCAGCACCATCATGCTGGCGCTCCAACGATGCACGTCTTTCGCGTGTACCTCACCGGCGGGTTCAAGCGTCCCCGAGAGCTCACCTGGGTCACCGGCGTCACCATGGCCGTGATCACCGTGTCCTTCGGGGTCACCGGCT
>JBJTWP010000040.1:0-6493 GCA_046081805.1 Cyanobacteriota bacterium | reverse complement strand
CAGCACGGACGACGCCACGATTGGCGCCAGCCCTGGTGCCAGGGTTGGCGTGCTGCTGCTGAACCTCGGTGGGCCGGAGCGAATCCAGGACGTTGGGCAGTGCCTTTACAACCTCTTCTCAGATCCGGAGATCATCCGCCTGCCCAACCCGGCCCTGCAGAAGCCCCTGGCCTGGCTGATCAGCAGCCTGCGGGCCGGCAAATCCCAGGAGGCCTACCGCTCGATCGGTGGCGGTTCCCCCCTGCGGCGCATCACCGAGCAACAGGCGCGGGAGCTGCAGAGCGAATTGCGCAGCCGTGGCGTCGAGGCCACCAGCTATGTGGCGATGCGCTACTGGCATCCCTTCACCGAGTCAGCCGTGGCCGACATCAAGGCCGACGGGGTGGATGAGGTGGTGGTGCTGCCCCTCTATCCCCAGTTCTCGATCAGTACCAGCGGCTCCAGCTTCCGCGAGCTCAACCGTCTGCGCCAGGCCGATCCGGCCTTCAGCCGTCTGCCGATCCGCTGCATCCGCAGCTACTACAACGACCCCGGCTACATCGGGGCCATGGCCGGGCTGATCGCCCGTGAGATCCAGGCCTGCCCCGACCCCAGCAGCGCCCAGGTGTTCTTCAGTGCCCACGGCGTGCCCCGGAGCTACGTGGAGGAGGCCGGCGATCCCTATCAGGAGGAGATCGAAACCTGTGTCCGCCTGATCATGGAGAGGTTGGCGGCGGATCTCGGCCATGCCAATCCCTTCACCCTCGCCTACCAGAGCCGGGTGGGCCCGGTGGAGTGGCTCAAGCCCTACACCGACGATGCCCTTCATGCCCTGGGTGAACAGGGTGTGAAGGATCTGGTGGTGGTGCCGATCAGCTTCGTGAGCGAGCACATCGAAACCCTGGAGGAGATCGACATCGAATACCGGGAGATCGCCACCGAAGCCGGCATCATCAACTTCCGGCGGGTGCCGGCCCTCGACACCACCCCGGCCTTCATCTGCGGCCTGGCCGATCTGGTGCAGGCCGCCCTGGCGGGCCCGGAAGTGAACCTGGATCAGGCGGCGGCCCTGCCGAAGCGGGTGAAGCTCTACCCCCAGGACAAATGGGCCTGGGGCTGGAACAACAGCTCGGAGGTGTGGAACGGCCGCCTGGCGATGGTGGGCTTCTCCGCCTTCCTGGTGGAGCTGATCAGTGGACGCGGACCCCTCCATGCCCTGGGTCTGCTCTGAGCGCCGCTGGCTCGCGGCCCTCGTGCTGGGGGTCAGCCTCGGCGCGGTGGCGCCGGCGGCACTGGCCCGCAGTCCCTGGAGCCTGGGGGTGTTTCCGGTGCGCCAGTTTCTGGCCTACACCAGCCACTACGGCACCCGCGTGCGCCCCGGCGGACGGGTGGAGCCCCACTACGGCCTCGACATCGCCGCTCCGCTGGGATCGCCGATCCACAGCTGGTGGGGTGGCGTGGTGCAGGACGTGATCAACGACGGTTCCTGCGGGGTGGGCCTGGTGATCCGTTCGGGAGCCTATGAGCACATCTATTGCCATCTGGCCGGCGGGGGCGGAGGGGACAGCTACCAGAGCGGACCGGTGCTGCTGCGGCGCGGCGAAGCGGTACGCACCGGCCAGCTGATCGGCCATGTGGGCCTCAGCGGCCGCACCACCGGTCCCCACCTGCACTGGGGCATGCGCTATCAGGGCCAGTGGCTCGATCCAGCCCAGATCCTGCGGGCCATGGCGGCGGGCCGCCAGCAAGGACGCACCGCGGGCAGGCCATCAACAGCGCCTTCGGCGCCTAGGGTTGCCGCATTCCGTTAGGGGCTTGCCCTCACCGGCGCGCCCGCCGCCCATCTCCAGACGCCTCCTTCAGCCGCAGCCGTGACGCTCATGCCCCTCAATCCCGCGGCCCAGGCCGCCGCTCCTCACGCTGCCCAGCCCCCCGCTCCCGCCCTGGCGGTGCCACCCCATCGGGTGAGTGGTGGCTACGCGCTGATGCACGCACTGCACCGCCACGGGGTGCGTCACATCTTCGGCTATCCGGGCGGCGCGATCCTGCCGATCTACGACGAGCTCCACAAGGCCGAGAGCCGGGGCTGGCTGAAGCACATCCTGGTGCGCCATGAGCAGGGCGGCACCCACGCCGCCGACGCCTATGCCCGCGCCACCGGCAGGGTAGGCGTGTGCTTCGGCACCTCCGGTCCCGGCGCCACCAACCTGGTGACCGGCATCGCCACCGCCCAGATGGACTCGGTGCCGATGGTGGTGATCACCGGCCAGGTGCCCCGCGCCTCGATCGGCACCGACGCCTTCCAGGAAACCGACATCTTCGGCATCACCCTGCCGATCGTGAAACACTCCTGGGTGGTGCGCGATCCGCGCGACATCGGCCGGATCGTGGCCGAGGCCTTCCTGATCGCCGCCAGCGGCCGGCCGGGCCCCGTGTTGATCGATGTGCCCAAGGATGTGGGTCTGGAGACCTTCGACTACCAGCCCGTGGAGCCGGGCAGTGCCGTTCCCGCCGGTTTCCGGCTGCCGCCCACTCCCCATCCGGAGACGATTTCCGCCGCCCTGGAGCTGATACGCCAGGCCCGTCGACCCCTGCTCTACGTGGGTGGCGGCGCCATCAGCGGCAACGCCCACGAACAGGTGGCGGCCCTGGCCGAGCGATTCCAGCTTCCCGTCACCACCACCCTGATGGGCAAGGGTGCCTTCGATGAACGGCATCCGCTCGCGGTCGGCATGCTCGGCATGCACGGCACCGCCTACGCCAACTTCGCCGTCACCGAGTGCGATCTGCTGATTGCCACCGGTGCCCGCTTCGACGATCGCGTCACCGGCCGGCTGGATGGCTTCGCCCCCCGGGCCCAGGTGATCCACATCGACATCGATGCGGCGGAGATGGGCAAGACCCGCCGGCCTGAGGTGGCGGTGGTGAGCGAGGTGAAGGCCGCCCTGGAGGCGCTCCTAGCCGCTTCGAGCAGCGACAGGGCGGAGGGGCGCACCGACGCCTGGCTAGCTCGGATAAACACCTGGAAGCATCACTACCCCCTGGTGGTGCCCAGCCCCGAGGGTCAGATCGCACCGCAGGAGGTGGTGGTGGCCCTGCGCGAACTGGCGCCGGAGGCCTTTTACACCACCGATGTGGGACAGCATCAGATGTGGGCGGCCCAGTTTCTCCACAACGGCCCCCGTCGCTGGATCAGTTCCGCCGGCCTGGGCACCATGGGCTTCGGCATGCCAGCGGCCATGGGGGTGCAGACCGCATTCCCGGATGCCCAGGTGATCTGCGTGGCCGGTGACGCCTCGATCCTGATGAACATCCAGGAACTGGGCACCCTGGCCCAGTACGACCTGCCGGTGAAGGTGGTGGTGCTCAACAATGGCTGGCAGGGCATGGTGCGCCAGTGGCAGGAGAGCTTCTATGAGGAGCGCTACTCGGCCTCCGAGATGACCGCCGGCATGCCCAACTTCCCAGCGGTGGCCGAGGCCTTCGGGGTGCGGGGCGTGCTGATCACCGAGCGGTCCCGGCTGCATGGGCAGCTGGCCGAAGCCCTGGCCCATCCCGGCCCGGCCTTCATCGACGTGAAGGTGCGCCGCAACGAGAATTGCTATCCGATGGTGCCCCCCGGCGCCAGCAATGCCCAGATGGTGGGCCTGCCCAGCCACCCCGAGCTGGCGATCGACACCACCCGCCAGTGCGGCAGCTGCGGCGCCCACACCGCCAGCGCCCACCTGTTCTGCCCCAGTTGCGGCGCCAAGCTCTGAACCCGGTGCCTCGCCCACGGTCACGGCTCCTGGCCCTGGTGCTGGGGCTGCTGGTGCTGCTGCCGATCGGCCTGTGGTCTCCGGCGGCGGCGGCGGCGGCCGAAGTGCTGCAGGTGCGTACGGCCACCCTGCTGCAGGTGGGCGACAGCAACCGCAGCTACAGCGTGGAGCTGGCCTGCCTGGCGGTGGAGCCTGAGCAGCAACCAGCGGCCATCGACTGGCTGCGGCGTCAGCTGCCGCGTCGCAGCCGGGTCAACCTGCGGCCGATCGGCAACCACGACGGCATCCTGCTGGCCCGGGTGCAGAAACTGGCGGACCGCTCGGATCTGGCCAGCGGCCTGATCGCCGCCGGCCTGGCCAGCCCGATCCACGACGCCAACGGGTGCACCGGTTGACGCCAGCCCTGATCTCACCTGAACCATGAGCCTCAATCGCACCGCCAAGGGCATCGTGCTGGTGCCCTCCCTGCTGCTGGGAGGGGCCTTCCTGGCAGCCGCCGCCTGGGCGGAGGGCCCCGCCGCCGACAACAAGATCCTGGCCCTCAGCCTGGGCGGCGTGTTGATGGGGGCGGGCCTGCTGGCCCAGCTGCTGCCGGAGCCGGTGCCCGAACGCGGACCGCAAGAACGACCGCCGACGCCCCCCCGAGCCCCAGCCGCAGGGGGGAACGAGACCTCCTGACCCAAGCGGCGCCCTGGGCGCCCTGAGGTGATCGGCACTCAGCCGGTGATTGGCGCTCCAAGTCGGCGCTCAGCTGGTAATCGCCTGCAGCGCTGATTTCAGAGGCGCCAGACGGCCAGCCTCACTTTTTCTTCTGATCAGCTGCCGCGGCCTTCTCCACCTGGGACACAATCGTGTCCACTTCCTTCTTGTCGGTGGCGCTGAGCTTGTCGTAGCAGCCGCGGCGGATGCCACCCACGATCTGGATGAAGCTGCCCTGGATCAGCTGCTCATTGCTGAGCTTGCCGCTCGACACGCCCTGAATCTCGCTGCCGTGGCGGGTGGAGAGGATGTAGGCCACCATCGCGCTGGTGGCCGGCAGCGACTTGGTGAGCGGCACCTGCTGGCGCACCGCCAGATCGCAGGACGCCACGGCTCCCATGGTGGTGTAGGAGGCCACGTCCTCCTGGGTGGCGGGCCTGGTGGCGGCAGCAGCAGCCTGGGCAAGCACCGGCGCGGCGGACAGGGTGACGAGGCCCACCGACGAGGCGGCCAGGGCAAGCAGGGCGGAGCGGAGCACTAGAAAAGGGCCAGGGCTTGGCCACCACTGTGCCACCCATGGGCCAGGTGGGCGAGTCCTTCCCACGGCGTGCCGCCCGGGTGTGCCCGAAGCAGATTGTGGGCATCCCTGCGCCGCTCCTCGCCATGACCTCCACGGCAGCTGCACCCACCGGATCCGCCGACGGATCCGGCGGCACCCCATTGGTGCTGCCGTTCGAGGCGGTGGGCATCGAGGCCATCCCCCAGGTGGGCGGCAAGAACGCCTCCCTCGGCGAGATGATCCGGGAACTGGCCGGCCAGGGGGTGCGGGTGCCGGGCGGCTTCGCCACCACCGCCACGGCCTACCGCCACTTCATCGCCGCCGGTGCCCTGGGCGAGGGCCTGCACCGGATCCTCGCTGGCCTCGACGGCAACGACATCGCCGCCCTGCAGGCCGCCGGCGCCGCCGCCCGCTCCCTCCTGCTGGGCACGCCGCTGCCGGCCGATCTGGAAACCGCGATCCTGGAGGCCTACCGGCACCTGGGCTCGCCGGCGGTGGCGGTGCGCTCCAGCGCCACCGCCGAAGACCTGCCCGATGCCTCGTTCGCCGGCCAGCAGGAAACCTTCCTCAACGTGCACGGCGAGGCGGCCCTGCTGGCCGCCTGCCGCCGCTGCTACGCCTCCCTGTTCACCGACCGGGCGATCTCCTACCGGCAGATCAACGGCTTCGATCACGTCGAGGTGGCCCTCTCGATCGGGGTGCAGCGCATGGTGCGCTCCGACCTGGCCTGCTCGGGGGTGATGTTCTCGATCGACACCGAAACCGGCTTCCGCGAGGCGGTGCTGCTCACCGCCGCCTACGGCCTCGGCGAGACCGTGGTGCAGGGGGCGGTGAACCCCGATGAATATCTGATCTTCAAGCCCACCCTGGAGCAGGGCTACGCCCCGATCGTGGGCAAACGGCTGGGCAGCAAGGCGATCCGCATGGTGTACGCGGATTCCGGCCACGGCTCCGCCTGCGATCCCAGCCAGCCCGGCGCCAGCGCCACCCGCAACGTGGATGTACCGGAGGCCGAGCGCCAGCGCTTCGCCCTCCGCGACGACGAGGCCCTGCAGCTGGCCCGCTGGGCCTGCACGATCGAGCGGCACTACTCGGCCCGCCGCGGCCAGCCCACCCCGATGGACATCGAGTGGGCGAAAGACGGGGAAAGCGGCGAGCTGTTCATCCTCCAGGCCCGCCCCGAAACGGTGGAGAGCCGCCGCAGCGCCTCGGTGCTGCGCACCTGGCAGCTCGACGCCGGCCCCGGCGGCGGCGGCGCTGAGCTGCTCTGCCGCGGCCGGGCCATCGGCGCCTCGGTGAGCAGCGGCCGGGCGCGGATCATCGCCGACCCCTCCCAGATCCAGCGCTTCGCGCCAGGGGATCTGCTGATCACCGAGCGCACCGACCCCGACTGGGAGCCGATCCTCAAGCTGGCCAGCGGCGTGATCACCAACCAGGGCGGCCGCACCTGCCACGCCGCGATCATCGCCCGCGAGATGGGCATCACCGCGATCGTGGG
>JBJTWP010000039.1:0-9589 GCA_046081805.1 Cyanobacteriota bacterium | reverse complement strand
CTGCTGGCGGCCCGGGCCAACCGCACCTCCGTGGAGCAGGGCGACCTCAACGAGGCGATCGAGCGGGTGGTGGCCGGCCTGGAGAAGAAGAGTCGGGTGCTGCAGCCCGATGAGAAGAAGGTGGTGGCCTTCCACGAGGTGGGCCACGCGATCGTGGGGCATCTGATGCCAGGCGGCAGCAAGGTGGCCAAGATCTCGATCGTGCCCCGCGGCATGGCCGCGCTCGGCTACACCCTGCAGCTGCCCACCGAGGAGCGCTTCCTCAACTCCAAGGACGACCTCGAGGGTCAGATCGCCACCCTGCTCGGCGGCCGCAGCGCCGAGGAAATCGTGTTCGGCGAGGTGACCACCGGTGCCGCCAACGACCTCCAGCGGGCCACCGACATCGCCGAGCAGATGGTGGGCACCTACGGCATGAGCGAAACCCTTGGCCCCCTGGCCTATGACAAGCAGGGCGGCGGCCGTTTCCTCGGCGGTGCGAACAACCCCCGCCGCTCCGTCAGCGATGCCACCGCCCAGGCGATCGACCGGGAAGTCCGGGGGCTGGTGGATCGGGCCCATGACCGGGCCCTGGCGATCCTGCGCCACAACCGGCCGCTGCTCGAAGACATCTCCAAGAAGATTCTCGACAAGGAGGTGATCGAGGGCGACGAGCTCAAGGAGCTGTTGGCCTCCAGTGTCATGCCGGAGGAATCCAGAGCCTGAGCGGGCGTCGTCGCCCAGCACCCACCTGATCTGCCAGAATTGCTGCGCTTGCGGCCCTTGGATCGTTGCGGCTGAATCTGGCGTCCCTGCTGGCGGCGGTCAACCACCGCCACGTCCAGCCACCCGAGGCCTCAGCCTGCTGCTGGCCGCCCCGATCCGACACCGGCCAGCCGGCACCCCAGCCGTCGGCGTGGTCTGAGTCGTGGTCTGATCCGTGGCCTGAGCCAGTTCATTACAGCCATCGCGACGAGCGGCGCGGCATCAACTTTCAGGTTCGGAAACTTCCTTTTGCCGCCCTGCAGGTGATCGAGCCGCGGCTGGTGCGCATTGCGCCAGCTTCCAGCAATGAACGCCACCGCCATGCCCATGAGTCGCTCTTTGTGGTGCTCGCCGGTGTCGGTGAGATCCTGATCGACCGGGAGAGTGCACCGCTGCTGGCCGGCAGTGTGGCCTACGTGCCGCGCTGGGTGGTTCACCAGAGCCAGAACCACTCAGACAGCGAGCCGTTGGTGCTGTTGGCGATCACCGACTTTGGCCTCACCTCGGCCGTGCTCGGTGACTATGACTCCCGCACCCGCCTCAGAGGCGGAGGGTCCGATGCCCTGGCCGACGAGCCGTCCCTTGGGCCTGCCCCCCCTGACGCGCCATGACCTTCTTCACCGCGCTGTCGAGCCACCTGCAGCGAACCCTGCAGCAGTCCGGGCGGGAACGCAGGCTGCAGAGCGGTGAGCTGCTGATCCGCCAAGGGGACTGCGATTGCACCCTTTACCTGCTGCAGAGCGGCACGCTCCAGGTGCTGACGGCGTCTGGTCAGGGGGCCTCGATCCCGGTCTGCTCCGGCGAGGTGGTGGGCGAGATGGCCTTCCTCGACAACCGCCCGCGCACGGCGACCGTGGTGGCCGCTGGTCCCTGCACGGTTCTGGCCCTCGACCGCCAGACCACGTTCCAGCGACTCAGCGACCACCCGCTGGTGCTCCATGAGCTCATCACCGGTCTGGCGGCCCTGCAACGCAGTCGCCTGCAGGAGCTGGCGGCCCTGGACAGCCGCGAGCATCACGACATCGTCGAGGCCCTCGCCGAAGAGGCCCGCCACCATCGCGCTGTTCTGCACCCATACCTTCTGGCACTTTCCACGGGTCAGCTTCCTGATCTGCGGTCAGCGCTGGCTGACTTTGCCCAGCACTACTACGGCTACTCCGCCCACTTCCCCCGCTACCTCACCGCCCTGATCTCGAGGCTGGAGCGGCCGGACCACCGCGCTGCCCTGCTGGAGAACCTGATCGAGGAATCGGGGCAGTACGAGGCCAAGGAGCTGGAGGAGCTGGCCCTGCGGGGCGTGCGGCCCGAATGGATCATCGGCATTCCCCATCCCGAACTGTTTCAGCGCTTTCGCCAGGCCCTGGGGGTGAGCAACATCGACGCGGCCGATGATCACATGGAAGTGGTCTGCTGGCGCGAGCTGTTTCTCTCGGTGCTCACCCATGGTTCTCCCGCTGAAGCCCTGGGCGCCCTGGGCCTTGGCACCGAGACGATCGTGCAGAGCCTCTATTCATCCTTCGTCGTGGCGATCCAGCGGCTGGGCACGCTGGCCCCCCAGGACGCCGTGTTTTTTCCCCTGCACACAGCCGTGGATGACCATCACCAGGCCACGTTGAAGGCGATCGCCACCCACTTCGCCGCCACGGCCCAGGGCCGCGCCGACCTGGCCAAAGGCATGCACAAGGCGCTGGCCATGCGGGATTCGTTTTGGGGTTGGCTGCACGAACGGGCCAGGGCGATGCCGGCCGTTCCCTGAATGGCGCTGGGGTGGGGCCATGCTCCAGGCCGGCGGTTCCTCAGCGCCTCGGGCGGTCGGAGGCCGGGGTGACCGGGCTGGTCGGCGCGTTAGCGTGGTTTCAGCGGTTGATGCCCGATACACCGCCAGCAAGTCAGCGCCTCAGGATCATGCTCCGAGCATCCTGCTGAGACCAGAACCCACGCCCAGGTGTATGCCCCGATCGCATGGAGAGAGAGAAAGCCTTGATCCAGGAGCTGCGTCAGACCCTGGGCCGGCTGGAGTCGGCCCTGTCCGCCATTCACGACAGTCTGGCGGTGACCAGTGCGGAGGGTTTGCTGATCTGGTGCAATCAGCCCTTCCTGGACCTGGTGGGGAGGAGCAAACTTCAGGTGCTGGGCCAGCCGATCCAGACGCTGCTTCCTTGTGATCATCAGGGTTGTGCCATTCTGAATGACCAAGATGTTGTACAGCGGCGTCGCAGTGATGAGTCCTCCGCTATTGCCATCCTCAAGCAGGATCCCTTGCATGCCATCGAGATTTCCATTGAGACGGTGAAGAGTGAAAGCCCTCACGCTAAGATTTATTGCTTCAGAGATATTAGTAGCCTGCTGACCTATCAAGAGCTACTGATAAAAAATGCAGAAATTCAGCAGCGGGCAAACGAGATTGAAATGCTTAACACCTCGCTCAGGCGCTCAGAAACCGATCTGGCCAAAAAGATTCGTGAATGCCCTGTCACTGGACTGCCCAATCGCCGGGGGTTGCTTGAATATCTCAGGCAGGCGATCCAGTCATTGAATGGCAGCGAAGATATTCTGGCTGCCTTCTTTTGCGATCTCGATCGATTCAAGGAAGTCAATGACACCCATGGCCACCAGGCTGGCGATGAGTTGCTGCTGGAGATCAGCCGGCGGCTGCGGACGGCCACGCGACCTTCCGACATGATCTCCCGGCTGGGAGGGGATGAATTCGTGGTCGTCAGTACGGGACTCACCAGTGAGACTGAGGCCTGTGAGATTGCTGCCCGGCTCCAGTCCGCCATCGGCAGGCCCTGGCAGATCGGGACGGAACTGCTTCATCCCCACATGAGCATCGGGATCGCCATCACCAGGGATCAAGGCATCGATGAACATGAGCTGCTGCGTCGCGCCGATCTGGCCATGTACTCGGCCAAACGCGCAGCCCCGGGGCGTGCGGAGTTCTACGCCCCCAAGACCGATGAGGAGCAGCGCCTCGGGTTGGAGAATCTGGCCCAGCTGCGTGAGTGCCTGACCAGGCAGGGATTAGAGATCCACCTGCAACCGATCTTTGAGCTGGCCAGCGGACGCCTCCATGGCCATGAGGTTCTGGCTCGGCTGCGCGGTCGTGACGGTCGCTGGATCGCCCCCTCCTCGTTCATCCCGATGGCCGAGAAGAGTCGGCTGATTGGCCGCCTCGGGGAACTTGTGCTGGCCCGCACGCTGCAGAGCCTAGCTGCCCAACAGACTCAGCTCACCTTTGTCAATGTGAGTCCGCTGGAAATCGCCAACGAGGGCTATGCTGAGCGGCTGCTTGACCAGCTCAGTCTGCACCAGGTGGATCCTTGCCGGTTGCATCTGGAGATCACAGAGTCTGTGTTGATCGCCAATGTCAAAAGCACGGCACGCTGTCTGCAGCAATTGCGAGATGCCGGGATCAAGATCCATCTCGATGACTTTGGTACTGGCTACTCCAGCCTTGCTCTGTTGACCGAGCTCCCGACGGACGGAATCAAGATCGATTCCAGTTTCATTCAGCAGCTCAACCGCGACAGGGTCAAGACGGCGGTCATCCAGTCGATCATTCAGCTTTGCCGTGAGCTGGACATCTCGGTGATTGCCGAGGGCATCGAGACCCATGAGCAGCATGAGACGCTCCTGCAGCTGGGTTGTGACTATGGGCAGGGCTTCCTTCTGGGCCGGCCGCAACCTCCCGATACGCTGGCTTGACGGCAGCGCCCCCCGTCTCCGATAAGGGTTCTTTGAGATGGGCCCGATGGCTGCCCTTGCCGATCCCGCCGCCCTGGCCGCGCTGAACGGTGCCGACCTGCTCTCCTCGGCGGACCTGACCCCAGGCCAGACCTCCGCCCTGCTCCAACTGGCCGTGGAGCTCAAGCACGGTCGCCGCCGCATCGATCTGGGGGGCAAGCTGCTCGGCCTGATCTTCTCGAAGGCCTCCACCCGCACCCGGGTGAGCTTCACGGTGGCCATGGCCCGCCTGGGCGGCCAGACCATCGATCTCAATCCCCAGGTGAGTCAGGTGGGGCGCGGCGAACCCGTCGCCGACACGGCCCGGGTGCTGAGCCGCTACGTGGATGCGCTGGCGATCCGGACCTACGCCCAGAACGAGCTGGAAGAGTATGCCCACTGGGCCTCGATCCCGGTGATCAACGCGCTCACCGATCTGGAACATCCCTGCCAGGCCCTGGCCGACTTCCTCACCCTGCAGGAGACCTTCGGCACCCTCAAGGGCCTCAGCCTCAGTTACGTGGGCGATGGCAACAACGTGGCCCATTCGCTGATGTTCTGCGGGGCGCTGCTTGGGGTGAACGTGCGCATCGGTTGCCCTGAAGGCTTCGGTCCCGATGCCGGCGTGCTGGAGCGCTCCCAGGCCTTGGCCGCCCAGCAGGGCTGCACGGTGGAGGTGGTGCATCAGCCGCTGGCTGCCGTGCGCGGCACCCATGCCCTCTACACGGATGTCTGGGCGTCGATGGGCCAGGAGCACGAGAAGGAGGAGCGGCAGCGGGCCTTCAGCGGCTGGTGCCTGGATGAGGCGCTGATCGCCGAGGCTGATCCCCGCGCCATCGTGCTGCACTGCCTGCCCGCCTACCGCGGTCTCGAGATCAGTGCCGGTGCCATCGAGGGAGCCAGCAGTCGCGTGTTCGACCAGGCCGAGAACCGCCTCCATGCCCAGCAGGCCCTGCTTGCCGCCCTCCTGGGCGGCCTCGACTGACGCCACCACCCTCATGTCCCGCCGCCCAGCCCCTCCCTCCCTCGACGGGCCCTAGACTTGATCCATGCTGGGTGCGCGACGGTTCCACCGGCTGCTGGGTTGTCTGCTGGCGGCCGCAGTTGCTCTGGTGCTGAGCCTCTGGCTGAACCCTGTTTCAGCGGGGCTGCCGGAACTGCGAGGGGTCTGGCTCACCGCCAACGACATGCCGGTGCTGCGCGACCAAGGCCGGATGCAGGCCACGGTGAAACAACTGGCCAACATCGGGCTGAATCGCCTTTATCCGGTGGTGTGGAACAGTGGATTTGCTTATTATCCCAGCCGCGTTACAGAAGAGCGCCAACTACAGGATTTCAGCTTCCGAGGCCTGCAGGGTCAGGATGTGCTGGCTGCGATCACTGCCGCTGGCCACAGCCACGGACTCCTGGTGATTCCCTGGTTTGAATTTGGCTTCATGGCGCCGCCAGACTCAACTCTGGCCAGGCGTCATCGAGCCTGGCTCACCCAGAAACGCGACGGGGGCCTCACCTCACTGAGCGCCGCCGGACAGGTGGTGTGGCTCAACCCGTTCCGTCCCGAGGTGCAGCAGCTGATCATGGATCTGGTGCTGGAGGTGGTGAGTCAGTACGGCGCCGATGGCATTCAGTTCGATGATCACATGAGTTTGCCTCGCGACTTTGGCTATGACCCGTTCACCGTGGCGCTGTACCGCAAGGCGACTGGTCGTGAACCACCCGCTGATCCCGCCGATGCCGCGTGGGTGAAGTGGCGCGCTGACCAGCTCAGCGCCTTCATGGAGCGTCTGAGTGGGGCGGTGCAGGCCGTGCGGCCAGGCGCCATCATCTCCATCTCCCCCAACTATTACGACTTCGCCTACAAACTCCAACTCCAGGACTGGCTAACCTGGGTGCAACGGGGCATCGCCGATGAGCTGGTGATTCAGATCTATCGCCAGGATCTGGAGAGTTACCTGCCCCAGCTCGACCGGCCCGAGGTTGAGCTGGCCCAACGCCGCATCCCCACGGGGATTGCCGTGATGAGCGGCCAGCGCAACCGTCCCACGCCGATCGATCTGATCGCCGCCAAGGTGAACGCCAATCGGGAGCGGGGACTGGGCACGGCCCTGTTCTATCTGGAGAGTCTCTGGGCCCTGGGACCTGAATCTCCTGAGGTGCGGATCACGGCGTTGCGGTCGTTGATGGCAGGGGCACCGGTGCCGCCACCGTCGCCCCCACGCCCTGGGCTGTTGCCCGCACCGCCATCCCCTGACTGGCCCTGAGGACCCCGGCGAGTCGATACATCTGTATCATGCTCAAGTCAGTCTGACCAGCGCCGTGTCCCCGCGCAACCCTGTCTCCCCGCGCAACTCTTTGCCCCCGCGCAATCCAGTGTCCCCGCGCAGCACCCTGCCCCAGCCCAGCTCGGCTGCTCCCCTACATCCGCTCACCTCTGCCCAGCAGGAGCTGTACGACTGGCTGGCCACCTACATCGGTGAGCATCGCCATAGCCCCTCCATCAGAGAGATGATGCTGGCCATGGGTCTGCGTTCCCCTGCGCCGGTCCAGAGTCGTCTGCGCCATATGCAGCAGAAGGGATGGATCACCTGGCAGGAAGGTCAGGCCCGCACCCTGCAGCTCCTCGGGGGGCATGCCGGTGGCATCCCGGTCCTGGGGGCCGTGGCCGCCGGCGGTCTCGTGGAAACCTTCGACGATGCGCAGGAGCGGCTCGATCTCTCGCCACTGCTGGAGACCCGGGGCCTCTTTGCCCTCACCGTGAACGGTGATTCGATGGTGGAGGCCCACATCACCGATGGCGATGTGGTGCTGATGGAGCCGGTGAGCGACCCGGAGCAACTGCGCAACGGCATGATCGTGAGCGCCCATGTGCCAGGTAGCGGCACCACCCTCAAGCACTTCCATCGTCAGGGTGACACCATCAGCCTGGAGGCGGCCAACCCGGCCTACGCCCCGATCGTGCTGCCCGCCGACCAGGTGGCGGTGCAGGGCCGGCTGGTGGCGGTATGGCGTCAGCTGTGAGCCCCTTGATCGGTGCGGGCAGCCGGCGTTGTAAGCTCCTTTGCAGCCAGATGAGGCCGTCCAGCGGCCTAGGGCAAACGATCAGCGTTTTGCCTGTATGGCGACTCCACAATGGGGCCATAGCTCAGCTGGTAGAGCACCTGCATGGCATGCAGGGGGTCAGCGGTTCGAGTCCGCTTGGCTCCATTCAGTCAGACTCCTTGCGCTGCAAGGGGTCTTTTTTGTTGCTCAGATGGCTCGGGGAGGCCCGCTGGGGCCGATCAGCGCAACATCAGGCGCAAGACCAAGGCAACCGACCCCGCCCGCCCCTAGGGTTCGCCGCGTTGTGCGCTGTCGGCCATGGTGAAGCGCGGGCCTTCACCGAAACGTCCTGCAGATCCAGGAGGTCCTCAGCCAATCGCGCCGCTGTTCTGCCGCCGGATCCGTTCAGCCTCTGCTGAACCTGGTGCTGAAGATCCCCACCACCCCTGCCCCCTTGCGGGAGAATGGCTCCAGCAACACCCTCCGCCATGGCGTCGGCCCCCGACAGCGCAGAGCCCGCCGTTCATCGCCTTGGCCATGTGGCTCTCCGGGTGAGCGACATGGAGCGGGCCAAGGCCTTTTACACCGCCCTGGGGCTGCGGCTCACCTGGGATGCGCCCGACTGGGCCTACCTCCAATCCCCCGTCACCGGTGACGGCATCGCCCTGCTCAGCCCCGACTACAGGGCCGCAGGGCCCCACTTCGCCTTCCACAGCAGCGACCGGGCCGAGGTGCAACGGCTGTATGGGCGCCTGTCGGCCGCTGGCCACCGCTGCGGCCCGCTGCATGACCACCGGGATGGCACCGCCAGCTTCTACCTGCAGGACCCCGAGGGCAACTGGCTGGAGCTGCTCTATGAGCCCGCGGCAGGCATCCCCTCCAACGTCCCCGGCCAGGCGGCGATCCCCGCCGCCCCGCAAGGGTGATCCAGCTGTCCAGCATTGAGCAGGAAGCCCTGGGGCTGCTGGAGTGGCCCCGGCTCTGCGGCCAGGTGGCCAGCTTTGCCAGCACCGGGGCCGGGCGGCGTCACTGTGAGCAGCTGCCGCTGGGCGCATCCCTGCCGGAGAGCCGCTGCCTGCTGGCGGAAACGTCTGAGTTGCTGGCCCTCGATGGCCTGATCGAAGCAGGCCTGAGTTTCCAGGGCGTCGCCGACATCCACCCCACGGTGCAGCTCTGTGGCAAGGGGGGCATCGCCGGGGGCGAGGCCCTGCTGGAGCTGGCCACCACCCTGGCTGCGGCCCGGCGGCTGCGGCGCCAGATCGAGGACGACGCACTGCGCCCGGTGACCACTGCCCTGGTGGAGGAGCTGCGCACCCTGCCGGAGCTGGAGCAGCGGCTGCATTTCTGCATCGAGGACGGGGGGCGGATCGCGGACCGCGCCAGTCCAGCGCTGCAGGGCCTGCGGCGCCAGCTCGCCGGTCTGCGGAGCGAGCGTCGCGACCGGCTGCAGGAGCTGCTGCGGCGGCTGGCACCGCTGCTTCAGGACAGCGTGATGTCCGAGCGCAACGGCCGGCCGGTGCTGGCGGTGAAGGTTGGTGCAGCTGGCCAGGTGCAGGGCCTGGTGCACGACAGCTCGGCCTCGGGCAGCACCGTGTTCATCGAGCCCCAGGCGGTGATTCCCCTCGGCAATCGCCTCCGCCAGCTAGAGGGCCAGGAGCGTGAGCTGGAGCACCTGGTGTTGGCTGAGCTCAGCGCCCTGGTGGCCGAAGCAAGCGAGCCCCTGGAGCATCTGCAGTGGGTGTTGCGGCGGCTGGACGCAGCCCTGGCCCGGGCCCGCTACGGCCAGTGGCTGGGTGCGGTGCGGCCGGAACTGGCCCAGGAGGCCGAGGCCGCCTTCACGCTGGCGGAGCTGCGCCATCCCCTGCTGCTCTGGCAGCAACGGAAAGAGGGTGGCGCCATCGTGGTGCCCGTGAGCCTGCGGGTGGGCCCCGAGCTGCGGGTGGTGGCGATCACCGGCCCCAACACCGGCGGCAAGACCGTGACCCTCAAAAGCCTGGGCTGGCGGCCCTGATGGCCCGCGCCGGCCTCTTCCTTCCCTGCAGCGGCACGCCGCGGCTGCCCTGGTGCGCCCTGGTGCTGGCCG
>JBJTWP010000038.1:0-2738 GCA_046081805.1 Cyanobacteriota bacterium | reverse complement strand
CCACCGAGTAGGTGCTCGGAAACGCCAGCACCGCCCGCAGGGCTCCCGCCTCGGGCACCGCGGGATCAAACAGCAGGGTTTCCTGGTTCAGGGGACGGAGCCGCACAACGCCTGCCGTCATCTTGCAGGCTGGGCCGGGCCGCTGCACAGGTGATTGCCGGTGTTCTTCGGTAAGTTGACGTCGACTCCGGAGAGGGCGCTCCGGGCATCCAGCCCGCGTAGCCAGCCTGAGCAGCCAACCCGCGCCAACCCTTGACCCGGAGCCAGGATTTTCGGTGATTCCCATGAACCCCGCTTCCACCTATTCCCCCAGCGAAGAATGCTTCAAGTTGATCCGCAAGTGGGAAGGTCTGCACCGCCTGCTTGCGGATGGAAGGATTGAGGCCTATCGCGATCCGGTGGGCATCTGGACCATCGGCTATGGATCCATCTGGCAACCAGAGGCGCGGCGGGCAGTGCGGGAGGGTGACGTGATCAGCAAGGCGCAGGCGGACCAGTGGCTGGAGCAGGAGGTGCGGGACAAGGCCAAGGGGGTGGCGCCGCTGTGCAGCGCTCCGCTCACCCAGAGCATGTTTGATGCGCTGGTGTCCTTTGCCTACAACCTGGGTGTGGGTGCCTTTGAGGAATCCTCCTTGCGCCGCAAGTTGAATCAGCGGGATTATGACGGTGCGGCCAAGGAATTTGATCGCTGGGTGAAGGCTGGTGGCAGCGTTCTGCAGGGCCTTGTCAACCGTCGCAATGAGGAGGAAGCCCTGTTCCGAAAAGAGCCCTGGGGCGCCGGGAGCCCCCAGCCAGGCGCCGCCATCCCCTCAACCACGGGCGATGCGCCACCGATCACGGTGCGGGTGACTGTGACAAGCTTCTTCAAGACCAAGGTGCTCGGCTCACAGGAGTTGGCTGATCAGGAAAAGGCGTTGATTCCTGCGGGAACGGTGCTCCGGGCCCATGCCGCCACACCGGATCGCAATCAGCACATCAGGCTCAGCCTGGCCGCGCCAGTCACGGCCCACGATGGGGTGACGCCCCTGAGCGACGTGTTTGCCTATGAATCCCATGTTCAGCTGGAGGGATTACGGGCAACCACCGCCATCAAGCTGCCCGTGACCTACCGTCGCCAGACCGACAATGAAGTGTACTCAATTTTTGGCAGCGGCTCTCGCCAGTGCAATCTAACGTCCAACACAATGCTGGCTGATTACCTGCTGAAGGGTGAGCTAACCCGCAAGGCTGCTGAGCAAAAACTGAAGGAGCCTGAGTCGTATTACATGCGCATCCTGGAGAAGTACGGCGACACAACAGATCATGGCGCGCAAACCCGGGCACTGCAGAAGCTGGGCATTGAATCCTATTTCTCCCATAGCATTTCCTCCCAGGACATGATGCTTTCCCTGCAGCGAAAGGTGCCTGTTGTTGTGGGCTTTGCCTACAAGAGCAGTGGTCATATCTGCCTGGTGGTGGGCCATGATCCAGCCAAGCAATGCTGGCTGGTGCATGACCCCTACGGCACCCGCCATGGTGACTCCGATTCCTATGACATCGGGGTGGGCGGCGCCTACGACCCCTACACCTACAGCACCATGCAGAAAATCTTCTGGGACATGGGCCGCGAAGCGGGCTGGGGCCGCATTGTCACCCGTGTGAACGGCGAGGCCACCGGTCTCGGGGCGGGGCTCTGAGGCTGTCGTCCCCCACCGCAAGGGCTGGTGGGGCTCATACCCCCGCCAGCACCTTCGCCTCCTCCTCGGCACTCACGATGCGGCCGACATCCTCGAAGCCCTCGATCTGATCGAAGTTGAGGTAGCGGTAGAGCTCGGCGCCGTAGGGATCGATCTTCTCGGCGGCGATCGCCAGGTATTCCTCATTGGAGGGAATGTGGCCCAGCTGGGCGCACACCGCCGCCAGCTCGGCGCTGCCCAGGTACACCTGGGCGCCGTTGCCGAGGCGGTTGTTGAAGTTGCGGGTGCTGGTGGAGAACACGGTGGTGTTGTCCTCCACCCGGGCCTGGTTACCCATGCACAGCGAGCAACCGGGCATCTCCATCCGGGAGCAGGCGGCCTCGAAGATGGCGTAGTAGCCCTCCTCCTTGAGCTTTTCCTCGTCCATGCGGGTGGGCGGGCACACCCACAGGCGCGCCGCGTTCTCGCCCTGGCCCTGGAGCACGTTGGCGGCGGCACGGTAATGGCCGATGTTGGTCATGCAGGAGCCGATGAACACCTCATCGATCGGCTTGCCTGCCTCCTCGGAGAGCGGCTTGACGTTGTCGGGATCGTTGGGGCAGGCCAGAATCGGCTCGGTGATCTGGTCGAGGTCGATCTCGATCACAGCGGCGTATTCGGCATCGGCGTCGGCCTCCAGCAGCGCCGGGTTGGCCAGCCAGGCCTCCATGGCCTTGATGCGGCGGGCCAGGGTGCGGGCATCCCCGTAACCGCGGGCGATCATGTTCTTGAGCAGCGCCACGTTGCTGCGCAGGTATTCGCTCACCGTCTCCACGCTGAGCTTGATCGTGCTGCCGGCGCAGGAGCGCTCGGCGGTGGCGTCGGTGAGTTCAAACGCCTGTTCGAGCTTGAGATCGGGCAGCCCCTCGATCTCCATGATCCGGCCGTTGAAGACATTCTTCTTGCCCTCTTTGGCCACACGGTCTGCTCGCCCACCTCTCCACCGTGGAGGGTTTCGGCCCCGAGGTGTTGGAGGCGGCGGGCTTGGTGGTGCCCCGCAAAGGGGGTGGGGGGTTTTACGAC
>JBJTWP010000037.1:0-12239 GCA_046081805.1 Cyanobacteriota bacterium | reverse complement strand
GCCAACCCCGCAGCAGGGCCTGGCCAAGGGCTCCGCTGGCGCCGGTGATGGCCACGCAGCGTCGTGGGTCCGAATCCTGGGTCTGGTGCGTCACCGGCATTGATAGCTGACAAAGTCGCTCCTGGGCCCTCAAGCTTGAGCCATGGTCGATCCCTCGTTCATTCCGCAACTGGTTCCCCTGTTTGCGCCCTACTGCGGCGGCGTGAACCGGGAACGGGAGCTCACGGCCGCGCTGGTGCGCCTGGTGACCGGCGAGCTGCGCGGCACCCGAGCGCTGGCCGATGGCGGTGGCCACGACTATGGGCTCCGCTGGAGCGGCACGCCTGCCCCGCTCGAGCCCCTTCAGTGCCGCCTGAGCTTCCCCGATCTGCCGGCGATTGACTACAGCTTCGAGATCCCCTGCCACCAGCTGGTGAGGTGGTTGATCGAAGCCCCCGGTCAGGGCCTGCCTGAGAGCTTCTGGCCGTGGCTGCTGCAGGGCCATGGCGCCTGAGGAGCCACCGAGGAGCCACCTAGATTCGACGGGCTGAGCGGCACCCCGGCAGGGTTGATTAATGGCTCCCACCCTCCTGGTTGGCTCCTGTGAGCCGTTCAGTGGCAAATCGGCTGTGGTGCTCGGGCTGGGGCGGCAACTCGCCGGCCTGGGCATTCCCATGCGCTTCGGCAAGCCCCTCGCCACTGATCTGGATCGGGAGCCCAACGATCACGGGTCCCTGTGGGACGCGGACGTGCGCTTTGTCGGCGCAACCCTTGGGCTGCCCGAACCCCACCTGATTCCCTCCGCCGACCTGCTGGATCCCACGGTCGCCGACCGGCGGCTGGTGGCCGCGACGCTGGAGCCCGGCGCTGGTTTTGAGCGGTTGCTCCAGCAGCTTGGCCTGGCCCATCAGGGGCTCACCGTGCTGGAGGCCGCCGGTTCACTGCATGAGGGTCTGCTCTATGGGATGAGCCTGCCCCAGCTCGCTCAGCGTCTGGATGCCCCCGTGGTGCTCGTGCATCACTGGAGCGATGCCCGCAGCATTGATCCGCTGTTGGCGGCCCGCGCTCTGCTGGGCGATCACCTGGCGGGGGTGGTGTTGAACGCCGTCACCCCGGAGGAGGTGCCGTTGCTGCGCGACCAGCTCGCCCCGGCGCTGGAGCGGCTTGCCATCCCCGTGTTGGGGGTGATGCCCCGCAGTCCGCTGTTGCGCAGCGTCACCGTGGAGGAACTGGCCCGTCGTCTCGATGCCCAGGTGCTCTGTTGCCGTGAGCGACTGGATCTGCTGGTGGAGACCCTGTCGATCGGGGCGATGAATGTCAACTCTGCCATGGAATTCTTTCGCCGCCGCCGCAACATGGCGGTGGTGACCGGTGCTGACCGCACCGATATTCAGCTGGCCGCCCTCGAAGCCTCCACCCAGTGCCTGATCCTCACCGGTGCCGCTGAGCCGCTCCCCCAGCTGCTGAACCGGGCGGAGGAGCTGGAGGTGCCCCTGCTCAAGGTGGAGCACGACACGCTCACGACCGTCGAGGTGATCGAGCGGGCCATCGGCAGTGTGCGGCTGCATGAGGCGGTGAAGGCCACCTATGCCATTCGCCTGGTGGACGAGCACTGTGACTTCCAGCGTCTGTTCAGGGCGTTGGCACTGCCCGTGCCTGGCTGAGCTAGTTTCGCAGTGCAGGTTGTGGGCAACTGGTGACCCGGTCCCTGGATCTTCCGTCGCTCGTTCGGATCGACACCCTCGCCCAGGAGCTGGCCATGCTCCAGGACCGCAGCAAGCGGCGCATCGCCATCCTGGGCAGCCGGCATGTGCCTGTGGTGTCGATCCATCTGGTGGAGCTGGTGGCCCGCTCCCTGGCCCAGGAGGGGCACAACCTGATCACTTCCGGCGCCCAGGGCGTCAATGCCGCGGTGATTCGCAGTGTGCTGGAGGTGGATCCCGGTCGTCTCACCGTGCTGCTCCCCCAAAGCCTGGATCGACAGCCGAGTGAATCCCGGGAACAGCTGGAGCAGGTGCTGCATCTGGTGGAGAAGCCCGAGCACGACGAGCTGCCCCTGCCGATGGCCAGCAGCCTCTGCAACCAGGACATCATCAGCCGCTGCGACCAGCTGATCTGCTACGCCTTCCATGACAGCGAAACCCTGCTCTCCAGCGTCCGCCTCGCTGAGGACATGGGCAAGGTGGTGAGCCTGATGTACTTCGACTGACCAGGGCGCCCCTGCGCGGCACCCTCGATCCATTCATCGCCCGGCTTCAGGCCCCGGCCCGGTGGCCTCGCTCCGGGCCAGGATCTGGAGGCGCGTGCCGTCGCGACCCATCACCTGAACCACCCGGCCCGGGGCCAGGGGGGAGCTGCTCTCCAGGTTGACGGCTGCCCAGCTCTGGCCTCGCCACAGCACACGACCCTCCCCCGGGCGTTCCGCGTTGGTGCCGTCGCTGAAGCCGCTGATCACCCGCGCCAGATCGGCCTGGCTGGACTGGGGCAGCGCCGCTTCCCGCTGCCGCCGCGACCAGCGCCGCAGCCAGCCGTAGCTGGCCCCGCTCACCGCGATGAAGAGGGCCGCCGCCAGGATCGGTGGCAGCGGCAACAGCGCTGTGACCACGGTGATCAGCAGCGCCGTGAGTCCCCCGATCAGCAGCAGGCCATCGGTGTCGACCCCCAGCAGGGCCAGGCCCAGCAGCACGGAACCCAGCAGAAGCCAGAGCAGGGGCGGCGACCAGAGCCAGGACATCACCGGGCCAGTGCGATGACCAACGCCATCATCCTGCCTAGGGTGCGGCGGATTGCGGTCCAGAGGTGGGATGGAGATGCTGGTGCTGCCGGTGCTGGCTCTGTTGGCCGTGCTGGGGGTGAGTGGGGTGAAGGTTACCAGCAGCAGCCGTTCGATGCTGGTGGAGCGGCTGGGCAAGTACAACCGTCAGCTGGAACCCGGCCTCTCCTTTGTGCTGCCGGGGGTTGAGAAGGTGGTGAGCCATGAATCGCTCAAGGAGCGGGTGCTCGACATCCCGCCCCAGCAGTGCATCACCCGCGACAACGTCGCGATCGAGGTGGATGCGGTGGTGTACTGGCAGCTGCTGGAGCATCCCCGCGCCTACTACGCCGTCGACAACCTCCAGGCGGCGATGGTGAACCTGGTGCTCACCCAGATTCGTGCCGAAATGGGCAAGCTCGACCTCGACCAGACCTTCACCACCCGCCAGGAGGTGAATGAGGTGCTGCTGCGGGAGCTGGATCAGGCCACCGATCCCTGGGGCGTCAAGGTGACCCGGGTGGAGATGCGCGACATCCAGCCCTCCCGCGGTGTGCAGCAGGCCATGGAGCAGCAGATGACGGCCGAACGGGAAAAACGGGCTTCGATCCTGCGGTCGGAAGGGGAACGGGAAGCCCAGGTGAATGCGGCCCGGGGCCGGGCGGAGGCCCTGGTGTTGGATGCCAAGGCAAAACAGGAGGCGCTGCTGCTGGAGGCGGAAGCCCAGTCCAAGCAGCAGGTGCTGCTGGCCAAGGCCCGGGCGGAGGCGGCCCGGGAGCTCGCCCAACTGCTGGAGACCAGCCCGGCGGCAGGGGAGAGCCTGCGGTTGCTGCTGGCCAGGGACTGGATGGCCATGGGCCAGCAGATGAGTCAGGCCCCCGGTGGCAGCGTGCTGATGGTGGATCCCCAGAGCCCCGCCTCGCTGCTCACCGCCCTGCGCAACCTCCAGGGTGGCAGCAACAGTTGAGGCTCAGCTGGCCAGCACCTGCTTCAGACCGTCCAGATAGAGGAGGCCTGTGCAGGTGATGCCACCGGCCCAGCAGAGGGCGCGCAGGGGTGGCACGTTGCCGACGTAGGCAGCGATGTAGAGCAGACGCAGGGCGGGGTGGATCCAGGCGGCAGCGATGGCGGCCGGGGCGCTCACGCCCACCAGCAGGCACAGCAAGGCCGCCGGAGCATGCAGGGTGAAGGCCTCGAAGCTGTTCTGGTGTGCCCAGCTGGCGCGCTTGCCCCAGGCCGGCAGACGCTCGAACATCGCCCGCGGTGCGGCCAGGTCGGCGAGCTGGAAGTCGGCCTGGGAGCGGGCGGCCCCCAGGGGCACCACGCTCGCCACCACCACCCCGGCGGCCAGGGCGAGGCTCCAGGCAAAGGCTGCGGTCATGGGCCAGGTGGCGCTTCAGGTGCTGCGAGGCTAGGGAGAGGCGTCATCGCCTGCCTGCGGGATTCGGGCAGCGCCGGCCGCAGCGCAGCTGCAATCCCCGCGAGGGTTGGGTCCCAGGTCTGGCGACGCTGCGCGATCCCGCACACCCTGCGCCATGGTGACCCGATGGGCGATACGGTAAGTGTTGCCAGAATTCGGTGAGCGTCGTGTCCGAGGCCGGTGGCGGCCCCCCCAGTCCCGATGCCACACGCCATGACGGCAGCGCCGACCGCTATCAGCTCGATCCAGCCAGGTTCCCGCAGCGGCTGGATTTGGAGCTCGATCCCGCCGTGCTGGAACGCCTGCAGGCCCTGGCGGACCGCAGTGGCCGCTCGATCAGCGAGATGGCCGCAGAGCTGCTCGGACGGCTGATCGGCGACACCATCGCCTGAACCCCGATCGGGGCCCCTGAACCCTGATCGGGTCCGCTGAACCCTGCTGCCGCGCTCCCGGGGGGCCTGTTCTGGCGGGCCTGATCGATGGGCAGACATCCAGCGTCACAGACGAGCTGGTGGACAGGCATTGATCACCAATCCTTAGCAATGGAGTTTTCCGCTCCGTCGGCGGCTTTTCCCCAGCCGTTCCGACCATTTTCCGCAGGACAGCTGCTCGCGAGGGCCGCTCGGCGATGGGTCTCGCCCCGTCTCTGGGAAATCGGTCTTTCCCGTTGACAGGCCGGCCGCGACCGAACGCAACCGGTCGAACCCTCCACCGCAAACCTAGAAGACAGGCCCCTGTCAGGATTCTCAGCGAGAGTCACGAAAGAATTGGCCCCGGCCACCGACTTTGACGGGGCCCCCGGAATGTGGCGTGATGGCGTCAGTCCCGATCGCCCCTCCATGAGCCAGATCCCCGACCACGCCCCCCACTTCGTGAGCGTCGTCAATGAGTTTCCGGAAGACCTCTACGACGCCATGCGCCACTTCGTGAGCGCCCATCCCCAGTGGGACCAGTACCGTCTGATGCATGCGGCCCTGGCCGGCTTTCTGTTTCAGCACGGCTGCGGAGACAGGGCTGTGGCGCGCCACTACCTGGACGGACTGTTCCAGCGCGCTCCCCAGCCAGGCAAGCCGGCGTCCAGCCAGCTCGCGCGTTGACGCCGGCCTGGCGCGAGGCGGGCCGACGTCAACACGGCGGACGTTTGGCTAGAACCGCCGCGACCGCGGCGGTGCCAGTGCCAACCAGCAGCGGCCACTCGCCCAGCCGGCCATAGATGGTGAGGCCCTTGATCTGGGGCACGGCCATCAGGCCGGTGTGGGCGCCGCCAGACGGCAGCTGCGCCGTGACCACGCCCTGGGGGCTGACCAGCAGGCTGGGGCCGGTGTTGGCCGCGCTCACCAACCAGCGACCGGCCTCGATGGCCCGCAGCTGGGCCAGGGCCCTGAACTGGCGCTGCACCATCAAGGGATAGGGGTCGAGGTTGGCGCTGGCAAGCACCCAGCGTCCCCCCGAGCGGCTGGCCGCAACCAGGGACTCCCCATCCGACAGCTCATAACAGATGGCGGCGGCGATGGCGCCACCGGGGCGGTTGAGCAGGCGAGAGGGCGGGCCTGGCTCCACGCCGCCCACCGCCGACAGGCCGCTCCAGCGCACCAGCCGCGCCAGGGGCACCCACTCCCCCAAGGGAACGACCCGATGCTTGTCGAGCGCGTCGGTCGGTTGCACGGTCCCGGCGGCGAAGCGAAGCAGCGCACTGCGCTGCACGGGCCCAGGGCCCTGCTGGTGCCAGCGGAAGCCCCCCGCGATCAGCTCCACCGGTGTGGGCTGATCCAGTTCGGGGTCGAGTCCCAGGGCACCCTCCGGCAGCAGCACCGCATCCACCTTCCGCTGGGCTGCTTCCGCCAGCGCGGCCGCAAGCAAGTGGCGCAACCGCAGTTGCTGTGACCAGGTGAACTTCTCACGGGTGGGGATCGCGGGTTGGAGCACCAGCACCCGCTCCACGGCGCCGTTGGGCAGGGGCTGGGCCGCCAGCGCCAGCCCCCCGAGCGCCTGCAGCACCAGCCCCGCCGCGGCGAAGGCCAACCCCGATGCCGCGAGGTGACGCCAACGCCGGGCCGCCAACTCCTGCAGACAGCGCCAGAGGCCCCAGCCCAGCAGCAGCTGAACGGCGGCCAGGCCACCAGCGCCAGCCACGGCGGCCAGGCCAGCCAGGGCGCGAGCTCCAGGCAGGGCTGCGGCTCCGAGCCCCAACCAGAACAGCGGTCCCTTGGCCAGCAGCACCTCCGCCAGGGCCCACAGACCGGCCAGGGCGAGGGCCGCGAGGGGCTGGCGGGGCCCCAGCCAGGCCGCCAGGCCCAGCCAGCCAGCCACCAGCAGCCCACCAGCCAGCCCGCAGATCAGCAGCAGCAACAGGCACAGCGGCAGGCTCAGGGGCCCAGGCACCCCGATCCAGGTGAGCGGGTGCAGCCCCAACAGCCAGCGGTGGCTCGCCAGCACGGCCGTGAGACCCCACAGGCCCCCCAGCAGCCAGGGCCGCGGGCGAGCCGCTGATCGCCAGAGCAGCGCCAGGGCCAGCCACAGCAGCGGCGGTGCCCCCAGGGGCGGCAGCGCCAGCCCCGCCAGCACGCCACCCAGCAGTGCCAGGAGCCTGTCCCTCGCCATGCCGCCCACCCCGTGGCCGGGCAGCGTAGAAAGCGCCATGGTTTGGGCATCTCCCGAAGCCCCTCCATTCACCGCCATGGATCAGAACAACCCACTGCAGCAACTGCTTCTGCGGGGACTGGGCACGACGTCCCTGGTGGCCGAACGGCTCCGCTACGTCACCCAGGAGTGGGTGCGCAGCGGCAAACTCGACCCGAGCCATGCCTCAGCCCTGGTGGAGGACGTGCTCAAGGCCCTGCGGGGCGAGACGCCCGGCCTGGAGGAGCAGGCGGAGCGTCAGCTGGAGCGCAATCGGGATCAGCTGCTGCAGGACCTGGGGCTGGCCCGCCAGCGGGAGCTGGACGAACTGCGCGGCCGCCTTGATCGGCTGGAACAGACCCTGCGGCAGCGTCAGAGCGCCAGCGAAATTCCGGACTGAACCACCCGACGGAGCACCCGGCAGAATCAGCCCAAGCTCTCGACGTGCCGTGCGCGACATTCTGATCTCCTCCGCCGTCTGCCTGGCCTGCCTGGTGCTGGCCCTCGTCAGCCAGCTGGTGCACCCCACCACCGTGGCGGCCGCTTCACCCCGCGAGGCCCTGCAGGCCACCATGCCGGCCACGATGCGTCCGGTGGCCGCCACCGGCAGGCCTGCCGCCGCACCTGACACCGGCCGCGGTCGCTTCGAACTCGATCCTGACGATCCCAATCCCAGCCTCTTCGCCATGGCCCCCGATAGCTCAGCTTCCGCCGGCAGTGGCGACCTCGCCCAGGCCAGCGCCCTCGGTGCCGATCTGGTGGCCGCCAAGGAGATCACCACCCCTAGTGGCCTGCGCATCACCGACCTGGTGGAGGGCAGCGGCGCTGCGGCGATCGCCGGCCAGACGGTGAGCGTCAACTACCGCGGCACCCTCGCCGATGGCCGTGAATTCGACAGCAGCTATGGCCGCGGACCCTTCTCCTTTCCCCTCGGCGCCGGCCGGGTGATCAAGGGCTGGGATGAGGGCGTCGCCGGCATGAAGGTGGGCGGCAAGCGCAAGCTGGTGATCCCCCCCGACCTGGCCTACGGCGAGCGCGGCGCCGGCGGGGTGATTCCGCCAAACGCCACGCTGGTGTTTGAAGTGGAGTTGTTGCGCGTCGGCGGCTGATCTCCACAATCGCGTCGAACCAATCGCGTCGAACCATGGCGTCGACCATGGAGCCTGATCATGGCTCCTAGCCACAGCGCCGGTTCGCCCCAGCCACGCCTGAACTGCGCAACAGGAGGTGATCGTTAGGATGCCGCCGCCGTCGGGGATACCGGCTGGCATCCCACAGCACCCGAACCCCTCCCATGGCTCACACGCTGCCCGCCCTGCCCTACGACCTCGATGCGCTGGAGCCCCATATCTCCCGCGGCACCCTTGAGTTTCACCACGGCAAGCACCACGCGGCCTATGTGACCAATCTGAACAACCTGGTGGCCGGCACGGAGCTGGAGGGCAAGAGCCTCGAGGACACCATCACCGCCGTGGCCGGTGATGCCAGCAAAGCTGGTGTGTTCAACAACGCCGCCCAGGTGTGGAACCACAGCTTCTACTGGCAGTGCATCAAGCCCGCCGGTGGTGGGCAGCCCAGCGGCGCCCTGCTGGAGAAGATCAACGCTGACTTCGGCAGCTTCGAGGCCTTTGTGGAGCAGTTCAAGGCGGCTGGCGCCACCCAGTTCGGCAGTGGCTGGGCCTGGCTGGTGCTCGATGACGGCACCCTCAAGGTGACCAAGACCGGCAATGCTGACCTGCCCCTGGCCCATGGGCAGACGGCTCTGCTCACCATGGACGTGTGGGAGCACGCCTACTACCTCGACTACCAGAACCGCCGCCCCGACTACATCACCACCTTCCTGGAGAAGCTGGTGAACTGGGACTTCGTGGCCGCCAACCTGGCTGCGGCCTGAGGATTCGGCGGTCGGCCCGGCAGCGACGGCTTCAGCTCAGGTACCAGCGCAGCAGCGCCACCACCTGCCCGGCCGGCCCCAGTCCGGTGACCACTTCGCCGAGCAGCGCTGCCGCAAAGCCCAGCATCGCCACCCGGCCGTTGAGTCGCTCGACGGCCGCGAGGGCTGTCAGGTTCCAGGGCCTGGAGCTGGTCAGTCCCTCCCCGAAGCGTTCAGCAGGTTCGTACTGGAACACTGGGTCGGCCATGGCGCCTCTGCGATGCGGCGTGAGCCTATCGGCCAGGGGCGCGGCCCGGCTCAGGTCAAGGCCCTTCACGCCCGACCCGTCGCCCCCGGATAGGGCCCCAGATGGGTGGCGCAGGAGGCGCCGCAATGGCAGCCCAGGCTGATGGCCTGGGCCAGGCTCCAGCCAGCCGCCAATCCCGCCGTGACACCGGCGGCGAAGCTGTCGCCACAGCCATAGGAGTCGACGGCCGGCGCGTTCAGCCGCGGGGCGGCAAAGCGCCCGCCGGGCCGAGCCAGGCCTCCGGCGGCTCCCTCAGTGGCGATCCGCAGCCGCGGGGCGGGCTCCAGGGCGCCCTCCGGCACGGCCTCTCCGGGATCCAGACCGCTGCCGATCAGGGCATCCAGCACCACGCCTGCTTCCCGCAGCACCGGGAGGCTCAGCCGCGGTGTGGCCGCCAGCAGTCTTGCCCGGCGGCAGACCCGCAGCACCGCAGCATCGCTCGCGGTGACAAACACCCCGTCGCAGTCCGCCAGGTCGGACCAGGGCAAGGGATCGGCCGCCGTGGGACTCAGCCGCTCGCCGATCACGGTGATGGCCCGATCGCCATGGCGATCCACCAGGCTCACGCCGCGGCGGGTGGGGAGGTCGCGCCAGGCCACGTGCAGCTCCAGGCCCAGCGCCCTCAGCCCCTCGGCCGCCTGCTCACCGATCCCATCGCGGCCCAGCGCCGTGAAGAACGGCACCGGCCGCCCCAGCAGTCGGGCCAGGCAGGCAGCCACCACCGCACCGCCGCCGGCCGGCTCCTCGCGGAAGCCACGGGCCCGGGCAATGGTGCCGGCCTGCGGCAGCTGCTCCACCGCCACCAGGCTCACCCACTCCACATGCCCCACCACCGCCAGCCGCAGCGGCGGTAGGGACGGCAGCTCCTCCCGTGGCCAGAGTCTCAGCGCGTCGGAAGCCTGCTCGCCGGGGCGAGATGCTTGGGGGACGGAGGGTTCCATCGGCGGCTGGGTCGGGGATGGGAGGGCGACCTCCATCGTCGGCCGCCACCCGATCGATCCGGTGGCCCCTGATCAGTCGATGGGCCGGGCCGCCGCCAGCACCGCCTCCGGCGCGATCCACATGGCATCGCCGTAGGAGAAGAACCGATAGCCCTGGCGCTGAGCCTCCTCGTAGAGGGCCAACAGGCGGGGACGGCCGATCAGGGCGCTGACCAACAGCAGCAATGAGCTCTTGGGCAGATGGAAGTTGGTGAGCAGTCCCTGCACCACCGCGAAGCGATGGCCCGGCTGAATCACCAGGTTCACCGGACCGGTGTGGGGCCTGAGCTGGCCGCCATGCAGCGCCGCCACCGCCTCGAGCGTGCGCACGCTGGTGGTCCCCACCGCGATCACCCTGCCGCCGCGCGCCCGACAGGCCCCCACGGCCTCCACCGCGTCGGGCCGCACCTGCACCCATTCGCTGTGCAGCTCCAAGCCGCGCAGATCCTCCTGCTCCACCGGTCGGAAGGTGCCCAGGCCCACGTGCAGCGTCACCGCCACGATCGTGACACCTCGCTGGCGCAGCCGTGCCAACAGCGCATCGCTGAGGTGCAGGCCGGCGGTGGGGGCAGCCACCGAGCCGGGGCGCTCGGCATAGCGGGTCTGGTAGCGCTCCTCATCGGAGGCGTCATGGCCATGGATGTAGGGCGGCAGCGGCATCTCGCCGTAGCGGGCCAGCAGGGCCTCGATCGCCTCGGGGCTGGTGCACTCGGGCGGGAAGCGCACCACCCGGCCGCCGCTCCCAGCATCGGCGGCCACGATCGGCAGCTCCAGCGCTGGCTGGCCGGGATGCTCCAGCTGCACCCGATCGCCCGGGCGCAGGCGCTTGGCCGGGCGGGCCAGGCAGAGCCAGTCACTGGGGCCGTGGTTCAGCGGTGGATCGCTGCCCGGACGCCCCGCCTCCCCGGGATCCCGCTCTGGCCGCGAACCCCCGGCTCCGGCCAGAGCGGCGGGCTCCAGCACCAGCAGCTCCACGGCCCCGCCACTGGCCCGACGGGCCCTCAGGCGTGCCTTGAGCACGCGCGTGTCGTTGACCACCAGCAGATCGCCAGGGCGAAGCTCCTCGGCCAGATCCCAGACCCTGAGATGGCGGCAGGGCCCTGGCTGGGCGGCTGGTACGGCCAGGGTCTGCGCTGGCTCCACCACCAGCAGCCGGGCGGCATGGCGCGGCTCCACCGGCCGCTGGGCGATGAAGCGCTCCGGCAGCTCGAAGTCGTAGCTGGAGAGCAGCAGGTCCTGGGGATCGGGCGAGGGGGTGGTCAGGGTGGGGCGGGACGGCCAGGTGGTCTGGGGGATGCACGTTACCGATCGATCCTCCAGGCCGATGGCAGGGACGGCAGGGGCACCCCAGGGTGCTTGAACTGGCGGCTGGCGATCAACGACGCACCTTCAGATGCCCAGTCGCTCCCAGATCACCCCCAGGTTCTCCTGGTGCAGATCGGTGGAGAAGCAGTCGGCCAGCTGATCGGCGCCCAGGCGGCTGGTCACGTCGGCATCGGCTTCGAGGTTGGCCCGGAAGTCACCGCCGGCGGTGTTCCAGGCGCTGTGGGCATGGCGCTGCACGATCCGATAGGCCTCCTCGCGGCTCATGCCCGTGCCCACCAGGGCCAGCAGCACCCGCTGGCTGAACACCACCCCGCCATAGACATTCATGTTGCGGGCCATGTTGTCGGGGTATACGCCCAGGCCCTTCACCACCTCGGTGGTTTCCCGCAGCATGAAGTGCAGGGTCACCGAGCAGTCGGGCAGCATCACCCGCTCCACGGAGCTGTGGCTGATGTCGCGCTCGTGCCAGAGGGCGCAGTTCTCCAGGGCTGCCACCACGTAGCTGCGCAGCACCCGCGCCAGGCCGCCGATGCGCTCGCTGCGGATCGGGTTGCGCTTGTGGGGCATGGCCGAGCTGCCTTTTTGACCCTTGGCGAAGTTCTCCTCCACCTCGAGCACATCGGTGCGCTGCAGGTTGCGGATCTCGGTGGAGAACCGCTCCAGGGCCGCCCCCACCAGGGCCAGGGTCTGCACGTACTCGGCGTGGCGATCGCGGGAGATCACCTGGGTGCTGGCGGTGTCGGGCACCAGGCCGAGCCTGGCGCAGGCGATCGCTTCCACCTGGGGATCGGTGTTGGCGTAGGTGCCCATCGCTCCGGAAATCTGGCCCACGCTCACCACGGTTTCGAGGCGCTCGAGGCGCTCCTGGTTGCGCACCACCTCCGCGAGCCAGCCGGCCACCTTGAAGCCGAAGGTGATCGGTTCGCCATGGATGGCGTGGGAGCGGCCGATCATCGCGGTGCCCTTGTGGGTACGGGCAAGAG
>JBJTWP010000036.1:0-5389 GCA_046081805.1 Cyanobacteriota bacterium | reverse complement strand
CCAGCACCCCAAAACACTGCAGAACGCCAAATACGACCGGCTGATCCTGCTGCGCCACGGCCTGCCCCTCGAAGGCGTGGTGATGGATACGCTGCTCGCCGATTACCTGCGCGATGCCAACGCCAAGCATGGGCTGGAGGTGATGGCGGAGCGCAACTTCGGCTTCTGCCCCACCAGCTACGGCGAGCTGGTGCACAAGGGCGCCAGCTTCGCCGCCGTGCCGATCGAGGCTGCTGCCCGCTACTGCGCCATGGACGTGCACGTGACCTGGCGGCTCACGGGCCTGCTGCGCGCACAACTGGCGGCGCTGGGACCGGCCCTGCCAGCCCTGCTGGAGCAGGTGGAGCTGCCCCTGGAGCCGGTGCTGGCGGCGATGGAGGCCACCGGCATCCGCATCGACAGCGCCTATCTGGGCGAGCTCTCCACGGAACTGGCCAGCACCCTCAGCGAGCTGGAGAGCAAGGCCAAGGAGGCCGCCGGACTCGACTTCAACCTGGCCAGCCCCAAGCAGCTGGGCGAACTGCTGTTCGACACCCTCGGCCTCGACCGCAAGAAATCGCGCAAGACCAAAACCGGCTGGAGCACCGACGCGGCCGTGCTGGAGAAGCTCGAGGACGCCCATCCGGTGGTGCCGCTGGTGCTGGAGCACCGCACCCTCAGCAAGCTCAAGAGCACCTACGTGGATGCGCTGCCGGCGCTGGTGGAGCCGGAAACCGGGCGCGTGCACACCGACTTCAACCAGGCCGTGACCGCCACGGGCCGGCTGTCCAGCAGCAACCCGAATCTGCAGAACATTCCGGTGCGCACCGAGTTCAGCCGGCGCATCCGCAAGGCGTTTCTGCCCCAGCAGGGCTGGAGCCTGCTCAGCGCCGACTACTCCCAGATCGAGCTGCGGATCCTCACCCACCTCTCGGGCGAGGAGGTGCTGGTGGAGGCCTATCGCCGCGGCGACGACGTGCACGCCCTCACGGCCCGGCTGCTGCTCGACAAGCAGGCGGTGAGCGCCGATGAACGGCGCCTGGGCAAGACGATCAACTTCGGCGTGATCTACGGCATGGGCGCCCAGCGCTTCGCCCGCGAAACCGGCGTGGGCCAGGCCGATGCCAAGGACTTCCTCAGCAAGTACAGGCAGCGCTACCCGAAGGTGTTCGCCTTCCTGGAGCTGCAGGAGCGGCTGGCCCTCAGCCGCGGCTACGTGGAAACGATCCTGGGCCGGCGCCGGCCCTTCGCCTTTGATCCCAACGGCCTGGGCCGGCTGCTGGGCAAGGACCCGCTGGAGATCGACCTGGACGTGGCCCGCCGCGGCGGCCTGGAGGCCCAGCAGCTGCGCGCCGCGGCCAATGCCCCGATCCAGGGCTCCAGCGCCGACATCATCAAGCTGGCGATGGTGCGGCTCCACCACCAGCTCGCCGCCAGCGGCCTGCCGGCGCGGCTGCTGCTGCAGGTGCACGACGAACTGGTGCTGGAGTGCGCCCCGGAGGCGCTGGAGCCGGTGCGGGCGCTCACCCAATCCACGATGGAGCAGGCCGTGCAGCTGCGGGTGCCGTTGCTGGTGGAAACCGGCGCTGGCGCCAACTGGATGGAGGCCAAATAGGGCGGAGGCCACCCTTTACGGTGCTGACCAGCGCCCCCGATCGCCCGTGCCGCTGCGGCTCACCAACACCCTCACCCGCCGCGTCGAGCCGTTCGAGCCGCTCACGCCCGGGCAGGTGAGCATCTACTGCTGTGGGGTCACGGTGTACGACCTCTGCCACCTGGGCCACGCCCGCAGCTACATCGCCTGGGACGTGCTGCGCCGCCACCTGATCTGGCGCGGCTACCAGGTGCGGTTCGTGCAGAACTACACCGACATCGACGACAAGATCCTCAAGCGCGCCGCCGCTGAGGGCAGCTCGATGGAGGTGGTGAGCGAGCGCAACATCGAGGCGTTCGTGGCCGACATGGCCCGGCTGAACATCCTTCCCGCCGATCGCATGCCGCGGGCCACCCGCAGCCTGGATGCCATCCGCGCCCTGATCACCGATCTGGTGGCGAAGGGCGCCGCCTATTCCGCCGATGGCGATGCGTACTTCGCCGTGATGCAGCACGCCGGCTACGGCAGGCTCTCCGGCCGCGACCTGGCGGAACAACACGACAACGCCGCGGGCCGGGTTGCCGACGAGGAGGAGGCCCGCAAGCAGCACCCCTTCGACTTCGCCCTCTGGAAAGGGGCCAAACCCGGTGAGCCCAGCTTCCCCTCGCCCTGGGGCCAGGGGCGGCCCGGCTGGCACATCGAGTGTTCGGCCATGGTGCGCGAGGAACTCGGCGACACGATCGACATCCACCTCGGCGGCGCCGACCTGATCTTTCCCCACCACGAGAACGAGATCGCCCAGTCGGAAGCCGCCAGCGGCAAGGAACTCGCCCGCTACTGGCTCCACAACGGCATGGTGAATGTGGGCGGCCAGAAGATGAGCAAGTCGCTCGGCAACTTCACCACCATCCGCGACCTGCTCGATTCGGGCGTCTCGCCGATGACGCTGCGGCTGTTCACCCTGCAGGCCCACTACCGCAAACCGCTCGACTTCACCGCCGAGGCGCTGGACGCGGCCGCCACCGGCTGGAAGGGCCTCAATGCGGCCCTGGGCCTGGGGGCACTGCATCGGGGAAGCGCCAACGCCCCTGCCGACAGTGAGCCCGCCGCCGAGGGGACTGCAGCCGTGATCCCGGTGCAACCGGCCTCCGATCCCGCCGGCCTCAGCCCCGAGCTGGCCCAGGAGCGTGGGCGCTTCGCCGCGGCCATGGACGACGACCTCAACACCTCCGCCGCCCTGGCGGTGCTGTTCGAGCTGGCCCGACCGCTGCGGGCCCTGGCCAACCGGATCGAGCGCGGCGATCAGGCGGCCACCGGCGAGGCCTCCGGCCCGGAGCAGCAGGTCCGGCTGGCCCTGCTGCAGGAGCTAGCCAGCGTGCTCGGCCTACGCGCGGAAACGGCCGCGCACGCGACGGCCAGCAGCGCCGCCCCCGATGTCGCCGCCATCGAGGCCCTGATCGCCCAGCGCCAGGCCGCCAAGGCCAGCCGCGACTTCACCACGGCCGATCGCATCCGCAATGAGCTCAAGGCCCAGGGGATCGAGCTGATCGACAAGCCCGGCGGCCGCACCGAGTGGCTGCGCGGCTGAGGCCTCAGTCCTGGCGCTCCGGCGGACGCTGCTGATCGCGCATCAGCGTTTCGATCTTGCGGATGCGCTGCAGGGTCACCTCCCACACCTCGAGCTGAAAGCGGCGGCTGGTGTCACCACCATCGACGGCACGGCGGCACTCGGCCACCAGATCGTCGATCGCCTCGCCGCGCTCGAAGGCCTCCCAGAGCTGGCGCTCGAGCTTGGCGCGCTCGATGAAATTCCAGCGCTGGAGCCAGGGGGGCATCGCCGCCATCACATGCCGCTCGGAGAGGGCCTCAGCTTTGCAGCAGCGGTGCGATCACCCGCGGCAGCTGCAGCAGCGACTGCAGCAGCAGCACGGCCAGCAGCGGTGTGGCCAGCCAGCGCAGCAGCTGCCGCAGCGGCAGGGGCACGGGGCCGTTGAGCCGGGGCTGGCCCCAGCCCACCAGCAGGGCGAGCATCAACCCGCCGCACAGCAGGCCGCTTTCGCCGCAGAGGGTGTAGAGCACATCGATCCAGCGGCTGTCGCTGGCGGGCAGCAGCCCCAGCAGCGTGATCGCCGCCACCGCCCAGCCGGTGGCCCGGCGCCGCGACCAGCCCAGCCGATCGATGCAGGCGGCGGTGCTCACCTCCAGCAGCGACACGGCCGAGGTGAGCGCGGCGATCACCAGCACCCCGTAGAAGAGCAGGGCCACCAGCCGGCCCCAGCCGCCCAGGCTGGCCATGCCGGTGGGGATGGCCACGAACAGGGTGCCCACCGTGCTGCCCGAGAGGTTGCCCAGCAGGTTGAAGTGGGCCACCAGGGGGAAGGTGATCAGCCCGCCCACCAGGGCCACCGCGGTGTCGGCGGCGGCGATGGTGCCGGCCTGCTGCACCAGGCGGCCATCGCCCTGGCTGTAGGAGGCGTAGGTGATGATCGCCCCGAGCCCGAGCGACAGGGAAAAGAAGGCGTGGCCGGCGGCGCTGGTGAGTGTGGGCCAGCGCAGCAGCTCCTGCAGATCGGGCTGCAGATAGAACCGGTAGCCCTCGCCGGCACCGCTGAGGGTGGCGGCCCAGAGCGCCATCGCCACCAGCAGCACGAACAGCAGCGGCATGCACCACAGCGACAGCCGCTCGATCCCGCCGCGCACCCCCAGGGCGATCACCGCCGCAGTGAGCAGCATCGCCAGCAGGTGGCCGGCGATCGCCCACGGCCCCTGGCTGATGCCGGCAAAGAAGCCTGCCGGATCGGCCGGCAGCCCCAGCAGCAGGGTGTGAGCGGCCGAGAGCAGCGTCCAGCCGGTCACCACCGAATAGAAAGCCAGGATCACCGCGGCGTTCAGGGTCATCAGGTAGCCCAGCCAGCGCCAGCGCGCGCCACCCACCATCACCAGGGCCAGCACCGGGCTCTCGCCGGTGCGGCGGCCGATCAGCAGCTCCACCACCAGCAGCGGCAGGCACACCAGCAGGATCACCGCCAGGTACACCACCACGAAGGCCGCGCCGCCATTGGCGGATGCCTTGTAGGGGAATCCCCAGAGGTTGCCCAGGCCCACCGCGCTGCCGATCGCCGCCAGCAGGAAGCCCGCCCGGGTGGCCCAGTGTTCGCGGGGTGGGGTGCTGCTGGTCATGGCGGCTGGGGGGATCAGCGCCAGTGTGGGGGCCGCGCAAGCGCAGTGGCGCGCCGGCGTGGGGAGGGAGCAGGCGCAGGCTGGTGTGTGGGCTTGGGCAGCGCCAGCAGCCAGGGGTCGGGGTGCACCAGCGTGATGGCGTCGGTGACGGTCATCGGCAGCGTTGATCGTTTGGCCATGGCGGCGTCGGTGGGAAACTGGGCGCCGCAAGTCTGGGAGCCCTGACGTGAAAGCCCTCGCCGTGCTGGGGTCCACCGGTTCGATCGGCACCCAGACCCTGGAGCTGGCCGAGGAGTTCCCTGATCGCTTCCGCGTGGTGGCCCTCACCGCCGGCAATAACCTCGATCTGCTGGTGGAGCAGATCCAGCGCCACGCCCCGGAGGTGGTGGCCCTGGCCGACGGCGGGCGCTTGGGTGAGCTGCGCCGGCGCCTGGGCGCCCTCGATGCTGCCCACCGCCCTGCCCGGCTACCTGAACTCCTGGGGGGGGGCGAGGGCCTGGAGGCCGCCGCCGCCTGGCCCACCGCCGATCTGGTGGTGACCGGCATCGTGGGCTGCGCCGGCCTGCTGCCCACCCTGGCCGCCATCCGCGCCGGCAAGGATCTGGCCCTGGCCAACAAGGAAACCCTGATCGCCGC
>JBJTWP010000035.1:0-3381 GCA_046081805.1 Cyanobacteriota bacterium | reverse complement strand
TCAGCACCCGATAGCCGACGCCCTGCAGATCGGAGGCGATCATGCGATTCACTGCGTTGCTGCCACCCCCGCCAACACCAATGACCTCGATCCTGGCCGACTGGCTGGGCACGATGCCATTGTTGGAGACCGATGTGGCGGGGTGCTCCATTGAAGCGTCGATGCCGTTGAGCTGCGGCTGCATTATGTCCCTAGGGCGTGTTGAGTTCAGCGCGAAGTCACACTATCGCGCGACTTCGTCCAGAGCGCAACATATCGGGCGGCCCGACTGCCCACGGGATGCGGTGGTGGGCCCCTGGATCTGTCCAACCAACCTGCGGTGAAAGTCTCAGCCAGCAGGGCAAAGGGGCTGTAAGGCCAAAGCCACTGCGAAAACCCCTGCAGCTCAGCCCCGCTCAATCCCGGCCTGATGCCGCAGCGGAGTGGGGCGGATTGTTGGCATTCCTGGACGGTGTCGGCAGGCCGAGCTCGGGCTGATCGGGATCGCTGAGATCGATCGATTGCACCGATCGCCCCTTCACGCGGGGCGGCAGCTCCCCACTGAGGTGCTGCAGCACGGCAAGCCGCCGCACCAGCAGGCCATCCACAGGCCCCAGGCGCACCTGCCCCAGGCTGGCGCTGCGCAGCCAGAGACTGCCATTGGGATCAAAGCGGATCTCCCGCAGATCAGGGCCCAGGCGTTGGCGTTGTTCCAGCACCAGGGCCAGGGCGGGGCGGTGACGGGGCTGCCAGCCCCACACCATCAGGGGGAGTGGCCTGGCATCGGCCATCCCGACCGTCTGGCGGCGGCTCATCCAGTTGCCGAGGCGGTCCACGAAGCCATGGTCCTGGCCCGTGCCCGTGAGCCGCTGGGCCCGGGCCACCGGTTGGCGATCCACCAGGGCGAAGCGCAGCCGGGGAGGAGCCATCAGGCGGGTGATCTGCACCTGTTCAACGGGCAGGGCCGTGCCCAACTGGCTGGCCAGGCTGCGGGGCTGAAGGGCCAGCAGCGAGACCGGGAAGCGCAGCCCCGCGGCCTGGATCAGCTGCTCGCGACTCACCTGCCGACTGCCGACGAGCTCCACCTGCTGCGGGCCCGTCAGCATCCAGCCGTGTCGCAGCAGGGCATAGCCAGCTCCGGTGGCGATCGCGGTGAACACCAGCAACCTCCAGAGATTGCGCAGGCGCTCCCGCTGGCGTTGCTGCCGGCGGATCTGGCGCCGCTGCTCCAAGGCCGGGATCGTGGTCACGGCGAGGCGGTCAGAGTTCGCAGCGCGAGCGGGCCATCAGTTCGTCGATCCAACGACGGGCGCGTTCGGCGTCCGAGAACGGCAAATCCCTCTGCTCACCGCCACCCACCAGCCGCAGCCGGCAGGCCCCCTGGGACTCTTCGGTGAGCGGGGCTTCGCCCGAGCCCAGCGCCAGCAGCTCCACCATTTCCAGCTGCTTGATCACGAAGCTGCCCTGGGGCTGAAGCTTGCCGGCCTCAAAGGTGCTCCAGGTGAGCAACCCATCCACCAGGCGGGCGGCGCCACAGCCGTCCAGCTTGGCCAGTTCGGCACCGTCAGCCCATTCCCGAAAGAGCCGCTGGCGCCGCCGCTCCAACCAGCCGAGGCTGGTGAGCAACACAAAGACCAGCAGCAGGGGAAGCCAGAGCAGGCCATGCATCATCTCGGGACTCCTTGCATCTGTGGACGCCGGTGCCATTCTCTCGCCCCTTCCAGTAGGTCGCGCACCAATGTGGGGAGTGAAACGCCGCTGGCGGCCCAGAGCAGCGGGACCATGCTCTGGCTGGTGAACCCGGGGATGGTGTTGATCTCGTTGAGCCAGAGCACGCCGTTCGGGTCGAGCTCGCTCTGGCCATAGAAGAAGTCGACCCGAGCCAGACCCATCGCGCCCACAGCGCGGCAGGCGGCCAGCGCCATGGTGCGGGCCCGCTCCGCCACCTCGGCGGGGACCTCGGCCGGGATCACGGTGTGGCTGCTGCCATCAGTGTATTTAGTGGCGTAGTCGTACCACTCCGCAGCGAAGCAGATCTCGCCCAGCAGCGAGGCCTCCAGGGGGCGGCTGCCGCCACCACGCACGGCGCACTCCAGCTCGCGGGCCTGGACGCCCTGCTCCACCACGATTCGCGGATCGAGGGCTGCCGCCAGTCGCAGGCCCTCCAGCAGCTCGCTTCGGTGACGGGCCTTGCTGATGCCCACCGAGGAGCCCAGGTTGGCGGGCTTGACGAAGCAGGGATAGCCCAGCTGCTGCTCCAGCCGCTCCAGCAACGCCTCGGCCCCAGCCTCCAGCTCTCCGGCCGCCACGGCGGCGTAGGCCACCTGGGGCAGACCGGCGGCGGCGAAGGCTGCCTTCATCGCCAGCTTGTCCATGCCCACGGCCGAGCCCAGCACACCCGAGCCCACGTAGGGCACCTGCATCAGGGTGAACAGGCCCTGGATGGTGCCATCCTCGCCGTTGGGGCCATGCAGAACCGGCAGCCACACCTCCACCTCCAGGGCCCCCGGCGGGAAGCCGCTGAAGCCGGGCCGGGCCGGGCAACCGGCGAGCTGGGCGTCGCTGGCGGGCGTGCCCTGGGCCAGCACCGCCTCCGCCAGCTCGGCGCCGTGCCAGCGGCCGCTCGGGTCGATATAGAAACAGTGCAGGCCGTAGCGCTCGGCGTTCTCGCCCTGGCGCAGCGCGCCGGCGATGGTGACGGCGGAGCGCACCGACACCGCATGCTCCCCCGAGGCCCCGCCGAAGATCAGGCCGACGCGGGTGGGGGTGCTGCTCATGCGGAACTGGCGGTCAGGCCAGTTTGCCGCTCAGGGAGAAGGCGCGCACCTGCTCGATCACTACCTCCTCCAGCGCACCGGCCTGGATCACCGAGCCGTCCGCCCGGGTACCGGGGAAGAAGGTGAGCCGGTTGGTGCGGGTGCGGCCCATCACCTGGCTTGGATCCCTGGGATTGATCCCCTCCACCAGGATCTGCTCGCTGCGGCCGGCATAGCGGGCACTGCGCTCCCTGGCCTTGGCTTCCACCAGGGCATTGAGTTCCCGCAGGCGCTCCACCTTCACCGCCTCGCTGAGCTGGCCCGGCCAGTCGGCGGCGGGGGTGTTGGGGCGCGGCGAATAGGCGGCGGTGTTCACCTGATCGAAGCCGATCGCCTCGATCAGGGCCAGGGTGCGGCGGTACTGGGCGTCGGTTTCACCGGGGAAGGCCACGATCACATCGGCGCTGATCGCCGCATCGGGCATGCGTTCGCGGATGCGGTCGATGATGCGCCGGTAGCGATCCACCGTGTAGCCGCGGGCCATGGCGCGCAGCACGTCGTCGTCGCCGCTCTGGAAGGGGATGTGAAAGTGCTCGCACAGCTTGGGCAGCTCGGCGCAGGCCTCGATCAGGCGCTCGGTGAAATA
>JBJTWP010000034.1:0-11228 GCA_046081805.1 Cyanobacteriota bacterium | reverse complement strand
TCCCCGCAGCCACCAACATCTGGTGGTGGCGATGACACCGCGGTTCTGGCGTTCCAGGATGCAGGCGCTGCTGGGGGAATGCCGCCAGGCCCTCGGCGGCTGGCTGGCGGGAATGACGATCTCCGCCACCAGTGTGTTTCTGCTCACCTGGGGGGGACTGGCCCTGCTGAAGGTGCCCCTGGCTCTGTTGAGCGGGCTGGTGTGCGGGCTGCTCACGTTTGTGCCCACGATCGGCCCGACCGCCGCCACCTTGCTCCCCCTTGCCGTGGCGCTGCTGGTGTCACCAGCCAAGGTGCTGCAGGTGCTGATGCTGCGCCTGGTGCTGCAGAACGGCGAGGCCTTCCTGCTCACCCCGCTGCTGCTCAGCCGCACCGTGAACCTGCTGCCCACCGTAGCCCTGATGGCCCAGCTCAGCCTTGGGGCCCTGCTGGGCCTGCCCGGCCTGCTGCTGGCCCTGCCCCTGGTGGTGGTGCTGCAGGTGATCTGCGAGCAGGTGGTGGTGCGGGAGGTGATGGACCGCTGGACCTGAGATGCTGCCTGTAGATCCACAGGATCCAAACCGCATGATCCCAAGTGATCTCAGTCTGATCTCAGGTGATCTCAGGCCGGCGGGCGGCGCATCAACGCCGGCGTGAGCACAAGCACGGCCACCGCCAGGGGATGGGCTGTGATCGCCGCCAGCAGGGCCGTCCAGGTGAAATGGTCGATCAACAGCTGGATCTCGGTGCGCAGATCATGCAGCGCCAGCAGGGCAAGCAGGGGGGGAACCCAGATCACAGGGGCAGGGGAAGCAGCGGTCAACGGCGCGAGAAGAGTGGCAGCAACGTGGGCGCCACCCCGATGCTCGACCAGCTGCCCGCCACGATGCCCAGGGCGAGGGCCACGGCGAACCAGTAGAGACTGGCGCCTCCAAAGAAGATCAGGCCCAGCAGGGGCAGCAGGGTGGTGAAGGAGGTGTAGAGCGAGCGGGTGAGGGTGGCATCCACCGCCACATCCACCTGCTCAGCCATGGACAGCCCGCTGAGGGCCGCCTTCTGCTCACGGATCCGGTCGAACACCACCACGGTGTCGTTGACGCTGTAGCCAGCCACGGTGATCAGGGCGACGGCGAACAGAGAATCCACCTCCACCCCAGCCAGCAGACCGAGCCAGGCAAAGACCCCACAGGTGATCAGCACGTCGTGGGCAAGGCAGAGCAGCGCCAGAAAGGCGAAGATTCGGTCGTAGCGCACGCTGATGTAGATCGCGATGGCCGCGAAGCTCAGGAGCAGGGAGATCAGGCTGGTCTGGAGGAGTTGGCTGCCGAGGGTGGGCCCAATCGTGTTCACCCCGGTTTCACTGGGAACCAGGGGGCCCGCCAGGGCATTGAGATCGGCCACCACCGCCGCCCCCTGGGCCGGCGCCAGGGCAGGAAGCCTCAGCACCAGCGATTGGCCCTGATCCAGCACCTGAACGGCGGCATTGGCCAGGGATGGGGCTGTTGTGCCGTCCTCGTCATCAGGAAGCTGCAGGCTGGCCAGACGCTCCTGCACCCGGGGCACCGTGAGCGGCGAGCAGCTGCCAGGGGCACACTGGCGCTGCACCTGGATCTGGGTGCCACCGGTGAAATCAAGGCCGGGTTTGAGCGGCAGGCCAATGGCGGGATTCAGCCAGCACACCAGCAGGCCCAGGAGGCTGAGCAGCACGGCCAGCCCCGAAGCCCACCAGGCCAGGAGGCGATGGCGGTTGATCCGGAGGTAGCGGATCGGAGGCAGGGCCGGCGCGGGGGTGGTGATCATGGGGCGCTGGCGGGCAACTGGGGGGAGGGCAGGAAGTAGGTCAGGCGGCGCAGGCCGGGGTAGCCCATCAACAGACGCAACAGGGTGCGACTGCAGGTGAGGGCGGTGAACAGGCTCAGCAGCAGACCGATGGACAGGGTGACGGCGAAGCCCTTCACCAGGCCGGTGCCCAGGCTGAACAGGGCCACACAGCTGATCAGGCCCGTGACGTGGCCATCAAGGATCGAGGAGAAGGCCAGCGAGAAGCCGGTGTCGATCGAGCGGATCAGGGTGTTGCCAGACCGCAGCTCCTCCTTGATCCGCTCGAAGATCAGCACGTTGGCATCCACCGCCATGCCGATCGAGAGGATGAAGCCGGCGATCCCCGGCAGGGAAAGGGTCACTGGAATCAGGGCATACACCGCCAGGTTGAACAGGGCGTAGAACGACAGCGCCACCACCGCCACCACACCGGGCAACCGGTACACCACCACCATGAACAGGGCCACGAGGGCCAGACCGGAGAGGGCGGCCACCAGGGAGGTGCGGATGTTCTCTGCGCCGAGGGAGGGCCCGACGGTGCGCACCTCCACCACCTTCAACGGCAGGGGCAGGGAGCCACCGCGCAGCTGCACCTCCAGATCGCGGGCCTCATCGGCGCTGAAGTTACCGGTGATGCTGGCGGCGCCACCGGTGATGCCGGCGGCCTTGAACTCAGGCCCAACACTGGCCTCGCTGATCGAGCGGCCATCGAGCACGATGCCAAGCAGGCGGCCGGTGCCGGCAATGGCCTTGGTGAGTTCAGCGAAGCGTTCGCCGCCCTGGCGGTTGAAGGTGAGGGTCACATCCCAGCCGGTGCCGGTCTGCTGCTGCTGCCGTCCCGCACCGGTGAGGTCCTTGCCGGTGAAGACTGCGGGCTCAAAGAGGTCGACAATCCGCTGATTCACCCGGTCGAGCAACAGCTGCAGCTGCTCGGCTTCGGAGCTGCCCGGAGGCACGGTGATGCCCAGACCTCGGAAGGCCTTGGCCAGGTCGTCTGCCTCAAGCCTGGCCTCTGGCGGGGGTGGCTTGCCACTGGCCGCCGCCTCAGCCCTGTCCTGGGCCAGGCCCAGCACAGCCTGGGCCTGGCGCTTGAGCTTGAGCAACCCCTGCATCTCCTGTTCGGTGCCCGGCTTCTGGGCCCGGAACTCCAGCAGGGCTGTGGTGCCGAGCACCTTGGCGGCGCGGCTGGGGTCCTGCTCCCCGGGAAGCTGAAGCACCAGCTGATCGTCGCCGACGGTCTGCAGGGTGGATTCGGCCACCCCGAGGCCGTTCACGCGCCGCTCCAGCACCTCTTTCACGGCCTCCAGCTGCTCCTTCTGCACCGTCTTGATCGCCCCGGCCGGCAACACCTTCAAGGTGAGCTGGCTGCCGCCGCGGAGATCGAGCCCGAGTTGCAGGGGGAAGCTGATCAGCAGGGCACCGGCGGCGATCGCCAGGGCCAGGATCAGGGCCACCCATCCCTGTTGGCGTGCCATCTCAGATCTGACCGGCCTTGAGGGCTTTGGCCGCATCCACGATCTGGTGGGGTTGAATGATCGTGAGGTTCTCCAGAGCGCCGTTGTACGGCGTGGGGATGTCCTGGGAGGAGAGTCGCACCGGGCGGGCATCGAGCTCGTCGAAGCACTGCTCGGTGATCAGGGCCATCAGCTCAGCGCCGATGCCGCCGGTCTTCATGCATTCCTCCACGATCAGCACCCTGTGGGTCTTGCGGATCGAGCGGGTGATCGTCTGCATGTCGAAGGGCTTGAGGCTGATCAGATCGATCAGCTCCACCTCCACCCCGTCGGCTTGCAGCTGCTGTACCGCCTTGAGGCAGTGATGACGCATGCGGGAGTAGGTAAGAATGGTCACATCCTTGCCCTCGCGCACCACCTCGGCCTGATCGAGGGCGCAAATGTAGTCGCCTTCAGGGATGTCTTCGGTGAGGTTGTAGAGCAGTACGTGCTCGAAGAACAGCACCGGGTTGTTGTCACGGATCGCAGCCTTCATCAAGCCCTTGGCATTGGTGGGGGTGCTCACCGCCACGATCTTGATGCCCGGCACCGCGTGGAAATAGGCCTCGAGCCGCTGGCTGTGCTCAGCGCCGAGCTGACGACCCACACCACCGGGACCTCGCACCACCGCCGGAATCGTGTAGTTGCCGCCACTGGTGTAGCGGAGCATGCCCATGTTGTTGGAGATCTGGTTGAACGCCAGCAACAGAAAGCCCATGTTCATGCCTTCCACGATCGGCCGCAGACCCGTCATGGCAGCGCCCACAGCCATGCCGGTGAAGGCGTTTTCGGCGATCGGGGTGTCCAGCACCCGCAGTTCGCCGTATTTGTCGTAGAGATCCCTGGTCACCTTGTAGGAGCCGCCGTAGTGGCCGACGTCCTCGCCCATCACACAGACGTGGGGGTCGCGGGCCATCTCCTCATCAATGGCTTCGCGCAGGGCGTTGAACAGCAGCGTTTCGGCCACAGGGGGCGGGCACCGGTCGGGGCCCAACCTATCTCAGACCCATGGCGGGAACGGGACTTTCAGCCGCCTGCGGCGAAGGTGGAGAGAATCAGCACGGACAGCAACAGCCCCGGCAGAAGCAGGGTGATCAGCAGGCCCAGGTCGTGAAGCGTCATGGCAGCGCCTTTGCTGGGGGAGCCTAGGGCGATCCGTCGCTGTCGGCTGCGCTGCTGTCAGCGATTGCGGCTGCCGCTGCAGGCCTCAGGCTGCGCAGGAACACCAGGCTGAGCCCCAGGCCGATGAAGCCGAAGCTGAAGGTGGCCAGAAAGCTCGTGCCCACCAGCAGGGTCTTGAGGGCCGTGGCGATGCTCTGGGCCAGGCGGGAGGAGGACGTGGAGGGATGGAGCGCGAAATAGAGCGCCAGGCCCCTGCTCAGCCGCAGGCAGAGTACGCACAGCAGGCCACTGGTGAGGGCGCCGGAGAGAAAACTCAGGGGGCCCTTGCGCCGCTCCCCCGGTTCGGAGGTCACCGGTTCGGAGAGTACCGGCTTGGAGGTGGCCGGTTTGAAGGCGGCCGGCCGGGTGGGGACATCGGTGGCTGGCACCTGGGGCTCTCGCATCGGCCGGCGCTGGTGGAAGGTCTGGTCAGGCCAGGCTGACACCCGAGCCGCTGCAGCGGCAGCACCAGGCCTCGAAGCCACCGGCCTGCAGCGCCGGCGTCAGCGCGGCGCGGGCGGCCTCGGCCCGACCGAGCTCGGCGAAGAGGGCGAACAGGCTGGGACCGGATCCACTCATGGCCACAGCCAGGGCGCCGGGGGCCTGGTGCAACAGGGCCAGACCGTCGCGCACGCTGGCCACGTCCGGCTCCACCACGGGCTGCAAATCATTGCGGATCGGCGGTGGCGAACCCCCACCAGCCAGGGCCGCCAGCAGCGGACCATCCCGCAGGGCCCCGCGCCGCTGCTCGAAAGCGTCCTCGCCCTTGAGATAGGTGGGGCCCCTGAGCTCCCGGCATCGGCCGTAGGCCCAGGGGGTGCTCACGCTCGACGCGGGATGCTTGATCAGCAGCACCGCCGGCAGGCGCGTGGGATCCACGGCCACCGGTTCCAGCAGCTCGCCGCGGCCGAAGCAGAGCTGGGTGCCACCGTTGAGGCAGAAGGGCATGTCGGAGCCCAGTTCAGCGGCCAGGCCGTGCAGGTCGGCGCTGGACAAGCCAAGACCCCAGAGCGCATTGAGCCCCACCAGGGCAGCCGCGCCGTCGCTGGAGCCGCCGGCCAGACCAGCACCGATGGGGATGCGTTTGTCGAGCTGGATGGCGGCGCCCAGCTCCAGGAAGCCGGAGCGGGCCCGCAGCAGCTCGCCGGCTTGGACGATCAGGTTGGTGCCATCCGTCGGCAGATCGGCCTGGTCACAGCTGAGCGTGAGCAGGCCGTCGGCGGTGGCGGTGCAGCGCAGGGTGTCGGCCAGGTCGATGCTCTGCATCACCATCGCCAGCTCGTGGAAGCCATCGGCCCTCAGGCCGAGCACCTCCAGATGCAGATTGATCTTGGCCGGAGCGGTGACGGTGCACGGAGCCATCGCGGGGGCAGAGCCTCAGCTGGGGGGAGCGGAGGCCCGATTCAAACCCGCCGCCATCGCCACCCAGGTGGCGGGAGCCAGATCCTGGGGCCGCTGGCCCAGGTCGATCCCGGCGTCGGCAGCGAGCCGCTGCATCAGGCTTGGCTCCACCAGGCCCGCCAACGTGTTGCGCAGCATCTTGCGGCGGGAGGCGAAACAACGCCGGAGCAGCTGCTCCACCGTGCGGGCCACGGCCGGCTCCAGGCGCTGCTCAGGTGGCAGGGGATCGATGGCAATCACGGCCGAATCCACCTTCGGCGGCGGCTGGAAGCAGCGGGGTGGCACAGCGCAGACGCCGCGGCACTGGCCCAGCAGCTGCAGGCGCACGCTCAGCGCCGAATAGGCGCTGCTGCCGGGCTGGCTGCGGATGCGCTCGCCCACCTCCTTCTGCACCAGCAGCACCAGGCGCCGATAGGGCTGGGCCACGGGTCTGTCCAGCCGCCCCACCAGGCGCTCCAACAGCGGCCCGGTGATGTTGTATGGAATATTGGCCACCACGGCGGTGGCCGCGGGCAGTGGCACCGCCAACACATCCCCCTCGGTAAGGGAGAAGCGCGGATCAGCCCCGAATTGCGCCCGCAGGCCCACCACCAGGTCGCGGTCTAGTTCCACCGCCTCAATCAGGGCCGCCGGCGAGGCCAGCAGCCGCTCGGTGAGGGCGCCGCGGCCGGGACCCACCTCCAGCACCCGATCCTCAGGGGTGAGTTCGGCCGCCGCCACGATCCGACTGAGCACCCCCGGATCGACCAGCCAGTGCTGGCCGAAACGCCTGCGGGCACGGTGGGCGGCGAAGCTCATGGCAAGCGATGGCTGCCTCCAGACTGCCTGGCACCGCCCATCGGTCCCTGGGGTCTGCGGGATCAGCCCGTCACCCGGATCCAGCGCACCGGTCCCCGGGCCGGCGGCAGCGGCACCAGGGCGTACACCAGCTCCGCCGGATCGCCGGCTCGCTCGGCATGGGCGGCCTGCCAGCAGGCAAATGCCCGGTTGAGTCGCCGCCGTTTGTGGGCCCCCAGGGCCGCCGCACCCCAGCCATCCAGGCCACTGCTGCGGCCCTTCACCTCCACCACCAGCAGGCGACGGGACTTATGCAACACCAGATCCAGCTCGCCCCAGCGGCAACGCCAGTTGCGGTCGAGCAGACGCCAACCGCGCTGGACCAGCAACCGCAGGGCTCGCTGCTCCGCCCAGGCTCCCGCAAGCACCGGCGGCTGCCGCACCCCAGCCATCCCATGCCCCCGGCACCACTGTTCCTAGGGTTCCCCCATCTGTCCCATGGCCGTGACCGCTACCGTGCGCCGCCTCCCCCAGCTCGTCCTGGCTATCTGCGCCTGCCTCTGGCTGGCACTGGGGCTGGCCTCCCCCGCCCGCGCGGCGATGGATGTGGCCAAGCAGGTGCTGATCGGTGCCGACTACTCCGCTCAGGACCTGCGCGGCGCCACCTTCAACCTCTCCAACCTGCGCGACGCCAACCTCTCCGGCTCCGATCTGCAGGGCGCCAGCCTGTTTGGCGCCAAGCTCCAGGACGCCGACCTGAGCAACACCAACCTGCGGGAGGCCACCCTCGATTCCGCGGTGTTCAACGGCACCAACCTCACCAACGCCGTGCTGGAGGACGCCTTTGCCTTCAACACCAAGTTCACGGATGTGGTGATCGAGGGCGCCGACTTCACCAACGTGCCCCTGCGCGGTGATGCCCTCAAGGCCCTCTGCGCCGCCGCCAGCGGCACCAACCCGATCACCGGTCGCGACACCCGCGACACCCTGGGCTGCAGCTGAGATGGGTCTCGATCCCCGCAGCCAGGAGCGGCTCCGCGAACTGGGCCGCAGCCTGCCCAAACCCCTGCCCAAGCCGGAGGCCCCACCGCCAGCAGCCAAGGCGAGCGAGCAGCGCCACAAACTGGAAACGGAAACCAACCCCGAGGCCCTGTTCCGCGAGCTGATGCAGGCCAGCCCGGATGGCAGCGTGCCCCCCCACCTGATGGCGCGGCTGAAGGAGCTGGAGGACAGCCGCTCGCCCCGGCGACGTTCCGATGCGCCCGGCTCCAGGGATGCCGCCAGTGCCGGCATCGAGCTGGGCCAAGGCAATCCGGCGCTTCCTCCGCCGCCGCCCCCGGCAAGCCAGCGCAAAGCCGGGCGCACCACCAGCCCCCGGCCAAGCCGGGCCCGCAGCAGCGAGGAGGAGTCGCTCTACACCGCCTTCCAGCAACTGCTGCTGGAGGACGACGAGGCATGACGCGGCTCTGGTCGCTGGTGCTGGTGCTGCTGCTGGCGCCGCCCGCCCTGGCCGCCGGCAGCCAGCCTGAGGGCGCGCCGGGGCTGAAGCCCGCCGCGCTCAGCGACAAGGAGGCCTTCATGCTGATGTTCGGCAAGGGCAACGGCGCCATGCGCATCCTGTGTGCGCTGCAGCGCGATGGGCTGATTAGCGCGGCCACCCGCCGCCGCTACGCCGAGCGGCTCGAGCAGCTGCTCAGCGAGTCGGGCGACAGCGCCACCGACCGCCGCAACGCCCGCATCGGCATGGCCTTCGCCGACGGCCGCCCCAGCCTCTGCCCGGAGCGGCTGCTGCCCCAGAACCCGCGCTGACTGATCGAGACCCCGTTCGTAGGCTGGGGTGGGCTTCTCCGCAGTCATGACCATCCGCATCGGCATCAACGGCTTCGGCCGCATCGGTCGCCTGGCCTTCCGCCGCGCCTGCATGGTCGCCGACGTGGAGGTGGTGGGCATCAACGACCTGATCGCTGTGGAGTATCTGGTCTACATGCTCCGCTACGACTCCAGCCACGGCCGCTTCCAGGGGGAGGTGGCGGTGGAGAACGGCCAGCTGGTGGTGAACGGCAGGCCGATCCGCATCAGCGCCGAGCGCGACCCCGGCAACCTCAGGTGGGGCGATGTGGGTGCGGAGTATGTGCTGGAGAGCACCGGCTTCTTCCTCACGGATGAATCCGCCCGCGCCCATCTCCATGCCGGCGCCAGGCGGGTGGTGATGAGCGCACCCTCCAAGGACGCCACGCCGATGTTCGTGATGGGCGTGAACCACACCACCTATGCCGGCCAGGAGATCGTCTCCAACGCCAGCTGCACCACCAACTGCCTGGCGCCGCTGGCCAAGGTGGTGCACGACAACTTCGGCATCGTGAGCGGGCTGATGACCACGGTGCACGCCACCACCGCCACCCAGAAAACGGTGGACGGCCCCTCGGTGAAGGACTGGCGCGGCGGCCGCGGTGCGGGCCAGAACATCATCCCCAGCTCCACCGGTGCGGCCAAGGCGTTGGGCAAGGTGATCCCCGAGCTGAACGGCAAGCTCACGGGCATGGCCTTCCGCGTGCCCACCCCCGATGTGTCGGTGGTGGACCTCACCGTGAACCTGGCCAAACCGGCCAGCTACGACCAGATCAAGGCGGCGATGAAGGCCGCCAGCGAGGGGCCGATGGCCGGCATCCTCGGCTACACGGAAGACGAAGTGGTGAGCAACGACTTCCTGGGCGAGAGCTGCACCTCGGTGTTCGATGCCAAGGCCGGCATCGCCCTCACCGACACCTTCGTGAAGCTGGTGGCCTGGTATGACAACGAGTGGGGCTACAGCTGCAAGTGCATCGACCTGATCCGCCACATGGCCAAGGTCAGCTGAGCGGTGGGCCTGGTGGTGGCTGGATCGAGCGGCTGAGCACATCGGCCACCACCGCCTGGATCTGATTGCCCAGGTCTTGCCGCGCCCATTCCTCCGAGATCAGTTCCGTTTGCTGCAGCACCAGTTCGATGGCGGCGACTTCCTGATCGGGTGGATATTTGTAGCGCTTGAGCAAGGCCTTCTCGATGGGGACCAATGCCTTATCGATCAGTTGCCCGATGTCAGGTTGCTTTGCCCGTGCCCGTAGCGATTCCCAGCGGGCGTCAGCAGGCACCCAGAACACGTTCTCCTGGGTGTAGTAGTCACGGTCTTCCAGTGCTGCTTCGTGATCGGCAGGGGCATCACCGATATAGAAGTCAGAGTCAGGGGAACTGACCATTGCCAGCACCTTCGCCCGATGCTCGGTGAAGGTGTCTGAGATGTATTTCAAGAAGATCAATCCCAGCACCAGATGCTTGTATTCCGCCGCATCCATCTGGGCGCGGAGTTTGTCGGCACTCGCCCAGAGCACTGCCTTGAAATCCTTGGCGGGTGCTTCCTTCTTCGCTCGGCGGCCATTGGGGGCGCTGGAGACCGGTGTTGTTGCGGGATCCGTGACCAGCGCAATCGCCCCCCCGCGCCCACGCCCCTTGCGGATCAGCCCCATGGCCAGCAGGCGCTCCTTCACCGCCTCATAGGCCTCTTCACTCACTGGGGCACCAAAGGCCCGGGCCAGGGCCTCCCTGGCCGAAAGGTTCCCCAGGCTGCTGCCATCTCCCGGAAGCACCGCCAGCAGGAAATCTCCCAGATCCTCTTCTCCAGAGGCCTCAGTGGGGATGGTGGCGGCGGAATCGGTCACGGGGGCGGGCGGAGTGGCTCCAGTGTGGCGAACGGGGGGCGGATTTGCCTACCCCAGGCATCGAGGGATCTATATGCGGAATCCGCATGCACCCTCCGTTCAAGCCCAAGTCAAACGAATGAAGCCTGCACCGAGCCCGAACACCATTGGTGGCTGAGGGTGTAAAGCTGGTTCACAAACCACAATGAGATTCGTAAATTAGGCTTTAGAAACCATATTGATAGGGATTGAGATGGCTCTTGCTCCGATCCAATCCCAGTGAAATGCCAATAAGTAGAGAAGCGAGCTCCCGTTCGCACTTTGGTCTCCCCAATTAAAAAAGTATGCAGAAATTGCATCAACTGTGGCCGCCTGCGGGCAGACCAAGCCATCAGATCTAGCGCTCGATGGGATAGTCTGCTACCTGCGACTACTGCTGTTTTCCTATGGCCGACACTGGTGAACTGGGTGACGGCCAGAAAATCATTGTTGGCACGGTGGTCCCCATCGATCCCGCGCAGCCGCTCCTTACGCTGCCCACCCCGCCCTGGATCAGCCATGGAAACGAGCACGCCATCTTTGAGGAGGCGATAGAGCTCCCGGTTGACAGACACAAGGGCCATGGAGGAGCGATTGCGGCTGAGTTCTTCGATGGCGGCAGCGATGGCCTCTGCTGGCTGGTCTGGGTTGAGGCGTTCGAGGCTGCCGCCTGCTTCTGCAAAGGTTTCCTCCAGCCCAGAGGCGCTCTGCCAGCCCAGCTCGGCAAGCAAGGCCAGGGGCTGCTCCACGAGGTGATCTTCGTTGCAGGGAATGGGGGTCATGGCATGGGAGCACCTCGGGGGATTGGATGCATGGCATTCGACATCAGCCGATGCTTTAATTGATGCTTGCCTTGGGCTGCAGCATGCGCACCACCGTGACGC
>JBJTWP010000033.1:0-10880 GCA_046081805.1 Cyanobacteriota bacterium | reverse complement strand
GGGGGGGAGCACGAGCTGTCCCTGTCCCTGGATGGTGGTGTGGATGGCTTTTGTTCCATCCGCGCGATTGTGGCCGGGGCCGCCGATCATCTGGCCCCCGATGGTTGGCTGCTGCTGGAGCACCACCACGACCAAAGCGAGGCGGTGCTGGCTCTGCTCGCGGAGGCCGGGCTCATGCAGGGCTGCGCTCACCCCGATCTGGAAGGCAAACTCCGTTTCGCCGCCGCCCGTGCGGCCTCCTGATTGATGATGTCTTGCGTTGAGTCCAATCCCCCAGTCCCTTCGGCCGCTCCAGTGGTGCTCAGGGCTTCGGAGTTGGCGCAGTGTCTGCAGGCTGGATCGGCGGTCGTGTTTCCCACCGATACCTTGCCGGCCCTGGCTGCCAGTCCAGGCCACGCTGGTCAGATCTGGCAGCTCAAGCAGCGCCCCGCTGACAAGCCCCTGATCCTGATGGCGGCCGATCTGGAGCAGCTGCGGGACGTGCTCGGCCAGTCCTGGCACTCCGAATGGCTGCAGGTGGCCCAAGCGGTGTGGCCCGGCGCTGTCACCCTGGTGCTGCCGGCCTCAGGCGCCTGGGCGACCGCGCTCCATCCCGGCGGCGGCAGCCTGGGTGTGCGGATCCCAGCCAGTGAGCAGGCCCGGGGGCTGCTCCACTGCAGTGGCCCCCTGGCCACGACCAGTGCCAATCGTTCCGGGGAGCCCGCCGCTACCACCGCCGCTGAAGCAGCGATCCTGTTTCCCACCGTGCCCCAGCTGGAGCCAGTGCCCTGGCCGCCGGCCACTGGCGTGGCCAGCACGGTGCTGGGCTGGAGCGCAGAGGGCTGGCGTGTGCTGCGTGCAGGTGCCAGCCTGCCGGCAGGTCTCAACCTGCTGCGCTGATGGCGGCCACGCTGCTGATGATGGTGATCACCCTGGCAGCCATTCACTGGTTGCTGACGCCCTGGCTGGATCCGCTGCAGACCGTGTTGCAGTTGCAATGGCTGCCCTGGCTGGGGTTGGGTCTGACGGGGTGGCTGCTGGCGGGGGATTCGAGCAGCCCTGGGGAGTCTTGATCAAGCCGGCTAACGGATTTGAACCGATGGCCTTCGCTTTACAAAAGCGCTGCTCTACCGCTGAGCTAAGCCGGCCAACAGGGCTCTTGGCGCGAAGGCGCCTGGCCTGCATCCGGCATCGTATCGCCAGGCGCTTGGGCTGAGTTTAGGTCCCACAACAGCAGTTCAGTGCGGCTGCGGCAGCCGGTCTTGGCCAGCAGGCTGGACACATGGCTTTCGACGGTGCGGCGGCTCAAGACCAACGCCTCCGCGATGGCCCGGTTGCTCAGGCCCAGACGCAGCTGGGAGAGCACCCGCCCTTCTGCGGCGGTGACGTGATCACGGGGAGAACGCGACGGGCCCATGGTTGGTTGTGGCACCTGCTGCGAGGGTTCCCACTTCATCCCGGCCGCCTGGGCTGATCAGCGGATCAGGGTGGCGCGCGCCACCGGAGCGGCATCGTTGCCTCCGGCTGAATCATGGCCTGGCTCCCGGGGCAGGGGTACCGGTCGGGCCCGTTTGATCGGCAGGTTGGCCACCAGGGCCGTCACCCGGTCTTCGGTTTCCAGACTCACGTCGCCCTCCTCCATATCCACTTCCACATAGCGACTCACCACCTCGAGAATCTCCCGTCTCATCTGCTCCAGCAGCTCTGGGTTGAGGTCGGAGCGGTCGTGCGCCAGGACCAACTGCAGCCGCTCCCTGGCCGTTTCAGCGCTCGACTGTTGACGGCCCAGCAGCCTGTTGATCAGATCACGCAGGGTCATGGCTGTCAGAAAATTTTCCTGGTCATCAGCCTGCCCAGCTTGGCCCGCAGGCCCTGGCCTTCCAGGCTGGGATCGAGCAGGGGCACATCCTCGCCCCGGAGCCGCCGGGCCACGTTGGTGAAGGCGCGAGCGGCGGGGGAGTTCGCGCCGTTCATGGTGAGGGGCTCCCCCCGGTTGGTGCTCACGATCACCTGCTCGTCCTCAAGCACGAGGCCCAGCAGGGGCAGAGCCAGGATGTCGGTGACATCGTTCACCCCCAGCATCTCCTGATTGGCCATCATCCTGGGCCGCACCCGGTTGAGCACCAGCTGGATCGGCTGCACAGCCTGGCTGTTGAGCAGGCCGATCACCCGGTCGGCGTCGCGCACGGCGGACACCTCAGGGGTGGTCACCACGATCGCTTCACGGGCGGCCGCCATGGCGTTCCGGAAACCACCCTCGATGCCGGCGGGGGCGTCGATTAGCACGTAGTCATACGACTCACCCACCATGGCTGCGACCCTCTGCATGTCCTCGGGAGTGAGCCACTCGAGCATGCGGGGGTTGCCGGCCGGCAGCAGGGCCAGGTTCGGCTCCTGTTTGTGCCTCACCAGAGCCTGCTCCAGCCGGCAGTTGCCGGTGAGCACATCCTGGGCGGTGTACACGATCCGGTTCTCGAGGCCCAGCAGCAGGTCGAGGTTGCGCAGGCCGAAGTCGGCATCCAGCACGGCGGTGCGTGTGCCCTGTTTGGCCAGGGCAATGCCCAGGTTGGCGGTCAGGGTGGTTTTGCCCACTCCCCCCTTGCCTGAGCAGATCAGGATCGTGCGATTGACGGCGGCGCTCACGGCTGGCACTGGTGTCAGCGCAGATTAGGCCCAGCTGCCCAGCTGCCCAGCTGCCCCCTGCTGGCGCGCACTGGTGCTGCACCGGTCGCTGTGTCCTCGCTTGCCTTGTGCGGTCCGCTGGAGGGACTACAACGGGCGCGTAGTCCGCAGCACCTCCCGGCGATGGCCGATCAGCTCCATCTTCACCAGCAGCTGATCGTGATGCCCGATGACGGGGCCGATTCGGTGGTCGCCCTGATTGACGCCTCCAGCACCGAGCTGCGCCTCAAGCAGTTCAAGCTCCAATCACCGGCGGTGATGGACGCCCTGCAGCGGGCCCACCAACGGGGGGTGCGGGTGCGGCTGATGCTCAATCCCCATACGTCCGGCGGGGACCGCTGGAACGACGAGGCCTACGACCAACTCCTGGGTTGGGGCCTTGAGGTGGCATGGACCAGCGAAGCTTTTCCGGTCACCCACGAAAAGTCCCTCGTCGTCGACCGCCGCGCGGCCCTTGTGGCCACCTTTAATCTGTCCGATAAGTATTTCACCCAAACGCGTGACTACGGCGTGGTGAGCCATTTCCCGCCAGTGGTTGATCAGGTGATCGCCGGTTTTGAAGCTGATTGGAACCGGGAGTCTTTCCACCCCGACCTCAGCGTGGGCCTGGTTTGGAGCAGTATGCACAGCCGAGGCCAGATGGCGCGAATTATTGATATGGCTACCAGTACCCTCTGGGTCCAGCATCCAAAATTTGTGGATGCTGTGATTCTTGAGCGGATTATCTCGGCGCGGGAGCGTGGTGTGAAGGTGCGACTGCTATGTGGTGGCAAGCATGGCATTTCTGACTGGGATATTTATGACACGTTCTCTTCGTTGCGGGTGATGGAACGTTTTGGGGTGAAGATACGCCGCCAAAAGCATCTCAAGCTGCACGCAAAGCTGATCCTTGTTGATGGTGCTTATGCCCAGACTGGATCCATGAATATCGACCGCAGCGCATTTGATCTGCGCCGCGAACTTGGCATCGAATCCGATGCTCCTGCGGTGGTGGAGCGGCTCAAGTCCACCTTCCAGGCTGACTGGGATCAGGCCACGAAGTACTGCGCACCGGATCCGCTCGACCCCAGGCTGCACGAAGATGGAGAACTCCCTCCAGATCCCCATTTTGTGCACGACTGATGGCCCCTGTTCCTGCTAGATCCAGCAGCGACCTGGCTCCGGCGCCAGGCCTGCCTGAGCTGTTCCTTGGCATGCTGCAGGTGGCGCTCTCCGCCTTTGGCGGTGGACTCTCCGCCTGGAGCCAGAGGATCGTGGTGGAGCAGCGCCGCTGGATGACCAACGAGCAGTTCCTCACCGGGCTGACCGTGGCGCGACTCTTTCCCGGTCCCAACCAGATCAACATGGCCGTCTACATCGGGGCCCAGTTCCGCGGTCTCCGAGGTGCGCTGGTGGCCTTGGCCGGCATGTTGCTCGTGCCGTTCACTTTCCTGATGCTGCTCGGTGTGGCCTACTTCTGGTTGCATGAATTGCCCGCTGTGGATCGGGTGCTGGCTGGCGTGGTGGCGGCTGCGGCGGGAATGGCCCTGTCGATGGGTTTCAAGATTCTCGATGCTTATTGGCATGACCCCGTTGCCCTGCTGCTGGCGGCCGTGGTCTTTGTGGCGATGGTATTCTTCCATGTGCGCCTGATTCCGGTGGTTCTGGTCACCGGTCCACTGGCGATGGTTTGGTACTGGCCGCGGCGTAGTACCGGGGGTGACTGAATGAGCTCCCTGTTCATGGCTGACATCTGCACGGAGCCAACCCGTCTCACTGACCTGGGCAACCTGTTATGGGTGCTCTGGGAATTTCTCTCGCTTTCGTTGTTTTCCCTCGGTGGCGGCAACACCCTGCTGGGGGAATATCACCATTTGGCCGTTGATCAGTTCTGCTGGCTCACCGGCACCCAGTTTGCCGATCTCTACGCCCTGGCGGAGGCTGCCCCCGGCCCCAGTTCCATGCTGGTGGGATTGCTGGGCCTGGGGGCGGCCTGGAAGGAGGGGGTGGGCTGGGGACTGCTCAGCGCCTACGGCGCAGAGGCGGCGATCCTGCTGCCCTCCACAGTGTTGATGGTGGCCGCCTGCCTGCGTTGGAGGAGGCTGGAGCATTCCCCGTGGCGCATTGCCTTTGAGCGGGGGATGGGGCCGATCACCCTCGGGATCCTCTTCGCCGTTGGTCTCAAGATCGTGCGTACCGCGGACAGCACCAGTGCCGGAAACCTGAGTGTTCCCGGCGTGGTTGTTTCGGTGATCGTATGTCTGCTGATGCTGCGGTCGAGGATTTCGCCGCTCTGGTTCATGGCCGTTGCGGGGGTGTTGGGCGGACTGGGGATCATCAACCGCTGAGGGGCCAGATCGGACTGGCCGCATCGATCCGGATTGTGCCATCCACCAGCCGGGCCTCTTCAGCCATGCCCAGTGGTGGGGCATCCTCCGGCCCCCGGGCCACCACATCGGCGATGCGCAGTTGCAGCGGTCGCAGCTGCAGAGCCACGATCCGGGCTCCGCTGTCGCCGCGGCATCCGGCGTGGGCCACGCCTCGCAGCCTCCCCCACACCAGCACGTGACCACCGGCTTGCAAGTGTGCCCCAGGGTTCACATCGCCCAGCACCAGCAGCGACCCGGCGGTCTCCAGCCGATCGCCGGAGCGCACCGTGCCCCGGTGCAGAGTGAGGCTCGTGATCAGTCCCTGCGAGGGGGGCCCGAGCCTGTCAGTGGACGGCGCCGGGGCGTTCCAGCCGATGCCCAGGGCCGCGGCGGCGACCCGAGTGCGAGGGTTGTCGCTCACCACGGTGACAAGTGAGAGGCCCGCCGTCTCCAGTCGCTGCCGCATCGCCGCCAAGGTGCTCGCGCCAAAGCACCTGGTCCCAGTGACGAGCTGCAACCGTCGCGCGCCGGCGTCAGCTTGCTGGAGGTGCCGGTCGTTCAAGGCGGCCTCCAGCTCAGCCAGCGGTTCCTGGTGGCTGGCGCCCAGCCGCAGACCCACGGGCTGGTCTGGGGCGGCGGGCTCGATCCATTGGGCTCCCAGCAAAGTCCCCTGCAGACAGACACTCATGCCGTGGGTGGACGCAGTTCGGTGATGCGCAACCTAAGGGTGGTGCTCACCTCCCCCGGATGGATCAGCCACACCAGCTCGTTCGGCTGTGTGAGGCTCTGCACCAGGGGTGAGCGCCGCTCCAAGGCCTGCAGCTGCTCACCATCCCACAGTCGTAGTCCTCCCTGGTAGGGGTGATAACCACGGTTCTGACAGCTGACCAGGGCGCAGTTGCGCTCTGGTGCCAGCCCAGCCGCAGCAGTCAGCCGCTGCGCCAGGGCCAGGACTTCCAGCCGCTCGCCGCTGGCCAGGGCCCCCACCTCAGTGGCCTTGAGCAGGCGGCGATTCAGCAGTCGCCCGCAGGGTTCCGCCAGTTCCGCAGGGCCCCCTTCCAGCCAACGTTGCAGGTGGTAGCCCGTGCGCAGGTCGTCGTTGGCCAGGAAGCTGCCCAGGTCCAGGGCATGGCACTGCCAGAGCCAGCGGGCCATCACCCCATCGGTCTCCACCTGGCCTGGCCCCAGCGCCCGGGCGGTGGCGATCACCTGGGTCAGCAGCCAGTTACACACCACGTTGAGCCGGTGGTTGTAGACGCTGCGATACATCAAATCGCGAACCACCAGGTAGTGCTCCACCGCCATCAGACCGCGTGGATGCACGGCCAGGCTTCCATCGGGGGCGAGGGTGAGAGCCGCCAGAATCCGCTCCAGATCCAGCTGGCCATAGCTGGTTCCAGTGCTGTAGCTGTCGCGCAGCAGGTAGTCGAGCCGGTCGCAGTCCAGCTGGCTGCTCACCAGGGCCTTGATCGCCCGACAGCCGCAATGGCCATGCTCCAGCAGATCGGCCACCGCATCAGCTGTGCCCGGGGAATGGGCATCAAGCCGCTGCCGCAGAGCCGGATGCTCCCGGATCAGCCGGCCTGACCAGGCCTCATGGCGCAGGCCATACATCTCCTCTCCTGTGTGGCTCAGCGGGGCATGGCCCACATCGTGGAGCAGGGCAGCGGCGTAGAGAACCGCGCGCTGCTCAGCCAGCTGCGGATGGCAGCGCTCCAGTAGCTGCAATGCCAGGCGGGCCAGGTGCAGCACTCCCAGCGAATGGGTGAACCGGCTGGATTCGGCCCCATGGAACGTGAGGAAGGCTGGACCGAGCTGGCGGATGCGCCGTAGCCGCTGAAACGGGGCTGTGTCGATCAGATCGATGGCGAGGGCTTCGGCCGGCAGATCTGGATCCAGCCGGATCGCGCCGTGCAGGGGGTCGTGATATGTGCGCGGCCCCATCAGCCCAACAGCTCCAGCAGCACGGAGGCAGCTTGATCCAACCAGCGGTCATCGTCTCCGCCAGGGTTGAACGGTTCCGGTTGCGGCAGGGTGACATCGGGTTCGATGCCCAGGTTCTGAATGGCACGGCCGCAGGGTGTGAGATAGCGGGCCACGGTCACCGCCAGGCCACTGCCGTCGCCGAGGGGGATCAAGGTCTGGATCAGGCCCTTGCCGAAGGTGCGGCTGCCCAGCAGCTGGCTCCGACCGTCATCCTGCAGCGCCCCGGCCAGGATTTCGCTGGCGCTGGCGGTACCGCCGTTCACCAGTGTCACCATCGGACCGCCGAAGAGAACGCCAGGGCCCGCATCTGCGGGAGTGCTCAGGCCGTCGCGGTCTTGGGTGGTCACGATCGGTTCCCGGTCGAGCAGGTCGTTCGCCACGGCCAGACCAGCGCTCACCAGGCCCCCCGAATTGTTGCGGAGGTCCAGGATCAGGCCCTCGATGGCGCTGAAGGCCTCACTGCTGAGCACCTCCTGCACCTGGGCCGGTACGGGCTCGGAGAACTGGGTGATGCGCAGATAGCCCAGCAGCCTGTCTCCCGTGCGGATCAGGCGGCTGCGCACCGGTTGCAGATCTACGCTGCGCCGCTCCAGCTCCACCTCCCGGCGTTGACCGGCTGGCGTCTCCAGCTGCAGCAGAACCCGGCTGCCGGCATCGCCGCGCAGGGCACTGGCTGTGCCCTCCAGTCCCAGGACGGCCGTGTCGGTGCCGTTCACGCTCATCACCGCCGTACCGCTCTGGATGCCAGCGTCCGCGGCAGGGGATCCATCCAGCGGCGCAATCACCACGATCCGGTCATCTGCGCTGCGCAGGGCCAGCTGAAGTCCCACCCCGCTCACGCTGCCCTGGGTGTTGGCCATCAAGCTCGCGTAGTCCTCCGGTCGCAGCAGCCGGGTGTAGGGATCACCCAGTGGGGCAAGCATCGCGCTGATCGCGTCGTAGGCATCGCCGGTGCTGTGGATCGGCTGTTCGAGCGTGCCCTGCCGGAGGCGCCTCCACTGAACGGCCTCAAAGCGGGCCGGATCTACGTAGCTCTGATTCACAAGGCGCCAGGCCTCCACCACCAGCTGCTGGGCATCGCTGAGGGCCAGGACCGGGGCCGCCAGCAGCAGCCACAGGCCCAGCAGCAAGGCCAGTGCGGCGTTCGGAAGGGGGCGAGGTGGTGTTGGCAGACGCGGACGGCAGGGGCGCGCGGCGCTCACGGAGGGCTCAGGGCAGTCGGTAGACTCTCGCAACTGACCTTGCTTGCTGCATGGCGAATTCCTCTCCTGCCGCGAAGTCGTCACCCGTGTACGACTGGTTCCAGGAGCGCCTGGAGATCCAGGAGATCGCCGACGACATCTCCGCCAAGTACGTGCCTCCGCACGTGAACATTTTTTACTGCCTGGGCGGCATCACCCTGGTGTGCTTTCTGATCCAGTTCGCCACCGGGTTTGCGATGACGTTTTATTACAAGCCCACGGTGGCTGAAGCGTACGCCTCGGTTCAGTACCTGATGACTGACGTGAGCTTCGGCTGGCTGATCCGATCAGTCCACCGCTGGAGCGCGTCGATGATGGTTCTGATGCTTATCCTCCATGTGTTTCGTGTGTATCTCACCGGTGGTTTTAAGCGTCCTCGGGAGCTAACTTGGGTCACTGGAGTCACCATGGCAGTGATCACTGTCAGTTTTGGCGTCACCGGCTATTCATTGCCCTGGGATCAAGTTGGTTACTGGGCCGTCAAGATTGTTAGTGGCGTTCCAGCTGCCCTTCCCGTGGTGGGAGATTTCATGGTGGAGTTGCTGCGTGGTGGTGAGAGTGTCGGCCAAGCCACCCTCACCCGCTTCTACAGCCTTCACACCTTTGTGATGCCATGGCTCTTGGCAGTATTCATGCTCATGCACTTCCTCATGATCCGGAAGCAGGGTATTTCGGGTCCGTTGTGAACTGTTCTAGATCTGCCCAGACTTCTCCACGTCCATCCATCCTTGAACCCGGTCTGAGTCATGCACATTCTCAAGAAGCCTGATCTTGCCGACCCCAAGCTGCGCGCCAAGCTCGCCAAAGGCATGGGCCACAATTATTACGGAGAGCCAGCCTGGCCCAATGATCTCCTCTATATGTTCCCAGTGGTGATCCTGGGAACCATTGGCTGCGTCGTGGGTCTTGCTGTTCTCGATCCCGCTATGCTGGCCGACAAAGCGGATCCCTTCGCCACACCGCTCGAGATCCTTCCCGAGTGGTACCTCTATCCAGTGTTTCAGATTCTTCGTGTGGTTCCCAACAAGCTGCTTGGCATCGCCTTGCAGACCATGGTGCCCCTCGGTCTGATGCTCATTCCTTTTATTGAGAGCTTCAACAAGTTCCAGAACCCGTTCCGACGCCCTGTAGCCATGACCGTTTTCCTCTTTGGAACTGTCTTTACGATTTATCTCGGCATTGGAGCGGCTCTTCCCATTGACAAATCGCTGACTCTTGGTCTGTTCTGATTTAATAGGGTCCAATCTGTCTTGGTCTTCCCATCAGTCTGTCAGCCGCGGCTCCAGCCGCGGCTTTTTTGTATCTGCACTCAGATCAGCGCGCCTGCTCCATCAGAGCCTGCTGCCGTACCTGTGGGTTTCATCCCGATGACCTTGATGCAGACGCAGCCAGGTTGAACACCAGCCTCGAGGCTGATTGGTGCGCAAAGCGCACCAATCAGGGGTTCTTTCGAGTCGGGTCACCGCTTAGCCGCCCCTGGGGCGAATCCGTACCAATTCCAGGCCCAGGTCCAGGCCATATGTTTCATTCTGTGACTTCCGCTGAAGTTCAGAGTGCTTCCATCGCTGCGCTCAGGCCCGCAAGCACTGTCCAGGATCGGGGCATCCTGCCCTCGTTGTGGCCACTGGCCGTAACGGCGTGATGGCATCCGGGGCTTGTTGGCTGGCGGCCTCCATGACCTGGACAAGCCAGGCCCTATGGATCGCCCTTGGAGAGGGCGCTGCCCTGGATCAGCCCCTCCACCGCAGAACCCGATTGGCGGAGCGGGGCCTTGCCGGCCTGGTTGTCATGGTTACAGGGGGTTGGGCAGGGGTCTTGCGGACATGGCTTGGTATGAGCTATGGTTTTGGACTGCGCGGCAAGGAACCCCCTGCAGCGCAGCCCCCACGACGAAGGAAGCGCGAGCGGCCGGTGTTGTAGGGTTTGAAAGTCGCCAGCGAGCGACGAGCCACCGAGAGCTTCAGGGGACTGGAGCGGAGGAGGCAGCACCTGGACAATTAAAAAGTTTAGGAACTGACGCTTTCACTGCGTCATCGCCGAGTTTGTTGGCAACTCCTGGTTGAGTGAGCACGCCAGTGCCACTTGAAATCCGAGCTTTAGTGAGAACTGAAGAGAGGGCTGAAAGCCGGTGAGTCAATGAATGGAGGGGATGACGAAGGAGCAGTGAAGGTGTGAGGTCCCGTCAAAGCAAGAGGCAAGGCCGCCGATTGGCTGAGGTGATCAGGATGGCTTTTCACGAGGCTGGCACCATGGAGTGCCCTGGGAACTAAAGCAAAGGCCAAAGGCGAGCCCTGCCAACCGGATCTGAGATCTGGGAAAGTCAAGCCAAGGTGAAGACAGCGAGAGCTGGCGAGCAATGGTTTGCACTCTTGAGAACCCTTCTGTCAGAGGAAGGAGGCTTCAACTAGCCATGGTACGCCAGTGCCAGGGATGGGAGAGGAGCAAGTCGGATTGAGGCGAGTCTGAAGCTGGTGAGAGCTGGTGAGAGGGCGCCAAGAGGATCTGATCTACAACGGAGAGTTTGATCCTGGCTCAGGATGAACGCTGGCGGCGTGCTTAACACATGCAAGTCGAACGAACCTTCGGGTTAGTGGCGGACGGGTGAGTAACGCGTGAGAATCTGCCCTCAGGAGGGGGATAACGG
>JBJTWP010000032.1:0-3326 GCA_046081805.1 Cyanobacteriota bacterium | reverse complement strand
CACCGAACTGGAGAGCCAGATCGCTGATGCCACCGCCGCTATCCTGTTGGCACGCTTCACCACTCGCCCCATCCCGGAGATCTGCGCCATGGGCGGCATCACCTTGGAGGATTTCACCAAGAGCGTGGCTTACAAGGAGATCTTTGGGCTGGGGGAAGAACGGGGGCTGGAGAGGGGCCTTGAGCAGGGGCTTGAGCAGGGCCGAGAACAGGGGCTGAAAACCGGCGAGCTGGAGATCACCCTGCGATTGCTGCTACGCCGCTGCGGTGCCCTCACCCCCAGCCAGCATGCTCGCATCCGCGCCCTGCCGCTGCCTCGGCTGGAGGCCCTGGCCGAAGCCTTGCTGGAGTTCCAGGGGGCAGACGATCTGGAGGCCTGGCTGGCGGCCGGTTGAATGCCGGACGGGTGCCTCTGTAGGTCGGCCTATCTGTCGTTGGTGCGGGCGGAGCGCTGGGATCGCTGTTCCTGCTGGGTGAACTGATCCAGAAAAACATGTTTAAGCCCATTGGCTGGCGGCCAACTTCATTGGCGCCGGACAAGATCCAGCACAAACGAAACGGACACCTCCGCCGGTTCGTGGCCGCCTACAACAAGACCAAGGCGCCGTTCAAGTGGACCGCCACGGCGGATTCAATCCTGGAGAAGCTCCAGCGACTTTGCTCGCAGATCTCCGGGACGGGACACTAGGTTGTTGCAACTTCCTGTTTCCACCGGAACGTGCCCGCCACGCCCAGTCCTGTCGCCCTGCTGGCCAGCGGCACCAGCGTGGAGAGGATGCTGGCCTGGCTCACTGAGCATCACGCCGCGCTGGCAGGGTTGCCGCTGCTGAGCACGGCCGATTTCGCCGCCCATCTGCGGGCCGACCCTCGCACCTGTGCTATGGAGGTGTGCGAGCTCAACGGCCTGGCCGACTGCGGTGGCGTCCAGCTGGCGGAGCGGGTGCTGGCGGGCGAGGTGTCCGCGGTGCTGTTCTTCGTGGATGAGGCGGCGGCGCTCACCACGACGCCGGATCTGCGCCTGTAGCTGTGCACCTCCAACAGGGCCGACATCCCGCTGGCGCGGCTTTGCCATGGCCGCATGGCCCACCTGATCTTCAATCCGGTGGCGGGCCAGGGGGGATCCGAATGGGATCCGACCCTGATCCTCTCGCTGCTAGAGCCCAAGCTGCTTGTGAATGTGGTGCTGACGCGGGCGGATCCGGATCCAGCCGCGCAGACCCGCAACCTGATCACGATGATCCAGACGCGCCACGCCTCGGCAACGGGCACCGTGTCGGTCGTGGCCGGAGCCGTGATGGGCACCGCCATCCCACTGGCGGTGATCCCGCGGGGCACGGCCAATGCCTTCAGCACCGCCCTGGGCATTCCCACCGATGTGGCGGGGGCCTGCGCCACGCTCCCGGCGGGCCACACCCTGGAGGTGGATGCGGCCCGTTGCAACGACACGCCGATGATCCTGCTGGCGGGGCTGGGTTGGAAGCGGGCATGGTGCTGGCCGATCGGCCCGACGCCGTGCTGGGGAGCATCTTGATCGCTATGACACCGCCACGATGGACGGGGTGTGCTACCTGCGCCATCAGCCCGGTCGCTTCCTCCGCCTGCCGAATCGCTTCTACCGCGTGCGCATCGTTGGCATCGACAACTTCGCGCTGGATTCCAACACCTTCAACCAGCCCCTGCCCCTGGAGGCCAGTCCGGCCGGCGAGCAGCGCCGCGAACGGCTGACCGCGCCAACGGATGGCGTGGAGCTGGATCAGGAGCAGCTGGATTGGCTGCGGGAGGGGTTGGTCGCCTCCTGGGCCACCCCGGAGGTGCGCGGGCGGATCCTGGTGTTGCACCATCCCCCCTCTGTCACCGAAGCCAGCAAGTGGGACCAGGGCCAGACCCTGGCGGTGCGCCACCAGCTACGGCCGGTGCTGGACCAGGTGGCCGCACGGGTGGGCTCACCGGCCAGGGGCAGGCCGCTGGTGGATCTGGGCATCAGCGGCCAGGCCCACTGCCTGGAGTCCATCGAAACAGCCGACACCGGCCACGGCGATGCCTGGATGCCGTGGCTGATCTGCGCTGGCAGAGGCAACAGCCTGCGCCGCCAGCGCCCGGAGGGGCCGAGCCTTGGGGAGTGCGGCGAGATGGGTGTACGCACCATTGCCCGTTCGCAGCTATTCGTGGGCCGCTCGGGCCGGGGCTCCCGCCTGCGCCGCCCCTATTCCGGCCTGCGGGTGGAATGTGGCCGCCGGCCGCCCACTGCGCCTGCGCCTCACCCCCTGGTGGCGGAGAAGGTGGAGGGCACCTGGCGGCCTTACGACCTGGAGACGATTCGGGTGGCGGAGTATAGGAGCGGGGGTTGATCCAGGGATCAGCGCACCTCCCCGCCAAGGGCCTGCACGAATCCTGACATTTTCATCTGCATGATGGTGGTGGCCAATCCTCCAGGCATCGATGGAGGAGAGACCGGGCAACGAGCGTCATATCACATCGCCCTGGACGTGCTGGAGTAGCGAATTTCCCTTGGACCCGCTGGTCCGAGCCTCGAGCGGCGTCCATCCATCACCGACCAAGAATGGCGGCAGAAAAGTCGGTATTCCACCGCCTGAACACATCAGCCCCAGCACAACGTGCCCAGAACAAAGGGAATCAAGCTGCCATCAAGGTTTCAGCTGTGATGATATTCAAAGGGCACCTCAGACGATGCTGATCTGGACAAGGGAGGTGAAGCCGCTGGCAAACCGGTAGCCCGTGATCTCCACCACCGCGTCGCTGAAGCCGCTGAAGCCGGCGACGCCATCGTTGAAGGCAAGGAAGGTGCGCAGGTCACTGCCGCTGCCGCTGGTGAAGGTGGCGGCGCCCTGGGCCACGAAGTTGGTGGCGTTCAGCAGCTCGGTCAGCCCTCCGGCGGTGAGTGAGGAGACCGATCCGAGGCTCCGGAAGCCGCCTGACGGGGGGAGAGTTTTCACGTCGACCCGATCCTGCCCGATGGTGAAGTCGGTGATCCGCTCGAAGCTGAGGCTGGTGGGCGTGCTGTTCACCAGGCCATCGCTGAGGGTGGTGAGCACGAAGGTGTCGGCACCATTGCCGCCGGTCAGCACGTCCAGCCCTTCGCCACCCGTGATCGTGTCAGCCCCATCGCCGCCATGCACCACGTCGTCCCCGTGGCCCGCCAGGAGGTTGTCGGCGTCAATGCTGCCGGTCAGGTTGTCGTTGGCGCCTCCGGCATCGATCACAAAGCTGCCGCCTTGGAAGCGCACGCGGCTGAAGTTGAGGGTGTTGGCATTCCAGTCGCCCAGCAGCCTCACCCGGGTGCGGCGGCTGACACCATTCACCATCACC
>JBJTWP010000031.1:0-34789 GCA_046081805.1 Cyanobacteriota bacterium | reverse complement strand
CTCGCTGGTGCTTGCCGAATACGACATCGCCGATCAGGCCTTTGCCATCAACAGGAAGGCGGCGGAACTGGCTCGCCAGATGGCTGACGCCTATTCCTCGCCGGAGAAGCCCCGCTTCGTGGCCGGTTCCATGGGGCCCACCACCAAGCTGCCCACCCTGGGCCACGTGGACTTCGACACGATGCGCGCCTCGTTCCAGGAGCAGGCCGAGGGTCTGCTGGCCGGCGATGTGGATCTGTTCATCGTGGAAACGTGCCAGGACGTGCTGCAGATCAAGGCAGCCCTGCAGGGCATCGAGGATGCCTTCACCCACACCGGTCAGCGGCGGCCACTGATGGTGAGCGTCACCATGGAAACCACCGGCACGATGCTGGTGGGCTCAGACATCGCCGCCGTGGTGGCAATTCTAGAGCCGTTCCCGATCGACGTGCTCGGCCTGAACTGCGCCACCGGTCCGGAGCAGATGAAGGAGCACATCCGCTACCTCAGTGCCCACAGCCCCTTCGTGGTGAGCTGCATCCCCAATGCGGGGCTGCCCGAGAACATCGGCGGCGTGGCCCACTACCGGCTCACCCCGGTGGAAATGAAGATGCAGCTGATGCACTTCGTCGAAGACCTGGGGGTGCAGGTGATCGGCGGCTGCTGCGGCACCACCCCAGCCCATATCCAGGCCCTGAGCGAACTCTCCACCGAGCTCCACGCCGAGCCACGCCCGGTGCGCCGCTCCGATCTGCCCCCGGATCCCCACGGCGAGGCGGGCCCGCGGCCGTTGCTGCAGCTGGAGCCTGCGGCCGCTTCGATCTACGGCACCACGCCCTACCACCAGGACAATTCCTTCCTGATCATCGGCGAACGCCTCAACGCCAGCGGCAGCAAGAAGGTGCGGGAACTGCTGGCGGAGGAAGACTGGGATGGCCTGGTGGCTGTAGCCCGCAGCCAGGTGAAGGAGAATGCCCACGTGCTCGACGTGAACGTCGACTATGTGGGTCGCGACGGCGAGCGCGACATGCACGAGCTGGTGAGCCGGCTGGTCACCAATGTGAACCTGCCGCTGATGCTCGACTCCACCGAGTGGCAGAAGATGGAGGCCGGCCTGAAGGTGGCCGGCGGCAAGTGCATCCTCAACTCCACCAATTACGAAGACGGCCCTGAACGCTTCTTCAAGGTGCTGGAGCTGGCCAAGCGCTACGGCGCCGGGGTGGTGGTTGGCACCATCGATGAAGACGGCATGGCCCGTACGGCGGAGAAGAAATTTGCCATCGCCCAGCGCGCCTACCGCGACGCCCTTGAATTCGGCATCCCGGCCCACGAGATCTTCTACGACCCGCTCGCCCTGCCGATTTCCACCGGCATCGAGGAGGACCGCGGCAACGGCGCCGCCACCGTGGAGGCGATTCGCGAGATTCGCAAGCTGCTGCCCGGTGTGCATGTGGTGCTCGGGGTGAGCAACGTGAGCTTCGGCCTTTCCCCGGCGGCCCGGATCGTGCTCAATTCGGTGTTTCTCCATGCGTGCTGCCAGGCCGGCCTGGACGCCGCGATCGTGAGTCCGGCCAAGATCCTGCCCCTGGCCAAGATCAGCGAGGAGCACCAGCAGGTGTGTCTGGACTTGATCCACGACCGCCGCCGCTTTGAGAGCGACCAACCCGGAGCGATCTGCACCTACGATCCGCTCACCGCCCTCACCTCCCTGTTTGAAGGGGTGAGTGCCAAGGTGGCCCGCGCCTCAGGTCCCTCCCTGGCCGATCTGCCGCTGGAGGAACGGCTCAGGCAGCACATCATCGATGGGGAGCGCATCGGCCTGGAGTCGGCCCTGGAAGAGGCATTGCAGAGCTATCCGCCCCTGCAGATCATCAACACCTTCCTGCTCGATGGCATGAAAGTGGTGGGCGAACTGTTCGGCAGTGGCCAGATGCAACTGCCGTTTGTGTTGCAGAGCGCGGAAACCATGAAGGCGGCCGTGGCCCAGCTCGAACCCCACATGGAGACGCTGGAGGGGCCAGATGGCACCAACCAGAGTTCAGCAAAGGGTAAGTTCCTGATCGCCACCGTGAAAGGCGATGTGCATGACATTGGCAAGAACCTCGTGGATATTATCCTCACCAACAATGGCTATGAGGTGATCAACCTCGGCATCAAGCAGAGCTGTGAAGCGATCATCGAGGCCCAGCGGCAGCACAACGCCGACTGCATCGCCATGAGCGGTCTGCTGGTGAAGTCGACCGCCTTCATGAAGGACAACCTGGAAGCTTTCAACGACGCCGGCATCTCCGTGCCCGTGATCCTGGGTGGGGCTGCCCTCACGCCGCGTTTTGTGCATGGCGACTGCCGCGCTGCCTACCGGGGGCAGGTGGTGTATGGCCGGGATGCCTTTGCCGATCTGCGCTTCATGGATGCGTTGATGGAAGCCAAGACCAGCGGAAGCTGGGACGACCGACGGGGTTTCCTGAACGGAATCCCGGAGGGCCTGGGGTTGATCGATGGGGCTGGCGCGGCGGCCGCCGCAGCCCCTGAGGCCAGCGACGCCCCCACAGCCGCGCCCTCTTCAGCCGACGATTCCACGCCAGCGCCAGGCTTGGCAGCGGTGGCTGCCGACGCTGGGCCGGAACCGAATGAGCATCGCTCGGCGGCCGTGCCGGAGGAGCCTGCCCTGACACCCCCCTTCTGGGGCACCAGGGTGCTTACCGAGCACGAGATCAACCTGGAAGACGTGTTTGCCTATCTGGATCGCAACGCCCTGTTCGCCGGCCAGTGGCAGCTGCGCAAGACCCAGCAGCAGAGCCGCGAAGCGTATGAGGCCCTGCTGGTGGAGAAGGCCGAGCCGGTGCTGCAGCACTGGATGCAGCGCTGCCTGGAGGAGTCACTGCTCACTCCCCGGGTGGCCTATGGGTATTTCCCCTGCGGTCGCAGCGGCAATGCCGTGGTGGTGTTCGACCCCGAGGGCCTGGCCGTCGGAGCCGCACCTGGCGGGGCAAGTCGTCAGCTGGGACGCTTCGTGCTGCCGCGTCAGCGCTCCGGCAACCGCTATTGCATCGCCGATTTCTACCGCGATCTGGCCGCCGGCCCCAGTGGCCAGCCGCTGCCCAGCGATGTGTTGCCGATGCAGGCCGTCACCATGGGTGAGCGGGCCACCAGCTTTGCCCAGCAGCTCTTCCAGGGCGATCAGTACAGCGACTATCTCTATTTCCACGGCCTCGCCGTGCAGATGGCGGAGGCACTGGCTGAGTGGACCCATGCCCGCCTGCGTCAGGAACTGGGCCACGGAGATCCAGCTGCCATGTCCCTGCGGGATGTGCTGGCCCAGCGCTATCGCGGCAGCCGTTATTCCTTTGGCTACCCAGCCTGCCCGAATGTGGCTGATTCACGCCCACAACTGGCCTGGCTCGGCGCCGAGCGCATTGGTCTGTCCATGGACGAGAGCGATCAGCTGGAACCTGAGCAGAGCACTACGGCCCTGGTGGCCCTCCACAGCAAGGCCCGCTATTTCAGCGCCTGACCCCCTGTTTCCCCGATCCCCTGCTGTAGCGCCTAACTCCGCTGTAGCGCCTAACTCCAGGGCGAAGCCCAATCAGCTGAGCCACTCGCTGCACGGGACGGCTGCCTGCCCAGCATGGGGCAATGGCTCGGGGGAGACTTGAACTCCCGACCTTGGGGTTATGAATCCCACGCTCTAACCAGCTGAGCTACCGAGCCTTCTCAACCTGACCAGGACAACAGAGTCTTGGTCGATGGCGCCTGGGCTCTGGTGGGCCGCAGACCTGTGGATCGTATCAGGCGCGGGGTGGGAGGAAGGTGAGGGGATTGATGGCGCCACGTTCCGGTGGATGAATTTCAAAGTGGAGATGGGGGCCTGTGCTGCGGCCGGTGCTGCCCATCTGGGAGATGGCCTGACCCTGGGCCACCTCTTCGCCTTCACGCACCAGCAGTTGACTGTTGTGGGCGTAGAGCGAACGGCTGCCGTCGTCGTGCTGGATCGTCACCAGGTAACCGTAGCCGCCATCGTGCCAACCCGAGAAGGCCACCCGACCCGCCTTGGCCGCCACGATGCTGGTTCCGACGTTGTTGGCGATGTCGATGCCCTTGTGCATCCGGCCCCAACGCCACCCGAAGCCCGAGGTGAACACCCCCCGGGTGGGCCAGATCCAGCCCGTGGAGGAGAGAGACTCCGGACCGGCAGCCTCGCGGTTGGGATCTCCGAAGTTGGGCAGTTCCGGCCAGCTGAGGCCGCCACTGGTGCTGGGCCGCAGGCCCAGCACCATGCGGGGACGCACCGGAGCGGACTGGGCCAGGCGCACCGGACTGCCCACCACCAGGCGAGCGGTCTCCATTCCAGGATTGAGCCGCAGCAGCTCAGTCAGGGTGAGTCCGTAGCGCTGGGCGATCTTGAAGATGGTGTCGCCAAAGCGCACCACAGAGGCGGACTCGACCGGTGGGGGTGGCTGCGGGCCGAACTTCAGCCGGATCACGCTGGTGTCAAGGGCCGCCAGCTGCCTGGCCCCCCGCAAGGACTGGACAGGCAGGACGAGCCAATCGCCACTGAGATAGCGATGATCCTCATCGACCTCGTTCAGCTCAGCAAGTTGCTGGGCCGCAATCACCAGGCGGCCGGCGAGTTCGGCATTCGTCAGCGAGGACCGCACCCTGACCAACGCGCTCTCAGCCGACTTGGGGGGGAGCGAGGCCATCAGCATGGGCTCCTCGGTTGGAACAACCTGCAGCTCATCCGGAACGGTGGCCACCACAGCGAGGGGGATGGCGGCAGGCAGGCACAGACCGAGCCGTAGCCAGTGATGCAGTCGTAACCAGTGGTGCAAAGGCTTCATGCGAATTGATCACCCATCGGGACAAACCTGGAGAGAAGCCAACATCGCCGAGTGCGCAGACAGTAGCGGACTGAACCTCAGGCGACAAGGTTCCCCGGTTACACCTCATGGGGCGGGACAATGAGACCCATGTTCCTCACTGGAATTCCCGAGATTGATGCCCAAGCTGTCTCAAGGCCTCGAACAGCACGATCCCGACCGACACCGAGAGGTTCAGGCTGCGCACCCCGCCTTCCGGCCGCTCGCTAGAGCAGCGCATCGGGATTGTCAGGCGCTGCTCACAGCGCGCCAGGACGTCTGCAGGCAGTCCATCCGTCTCTCGCCCAAAGACCAGCCAGTCGTCCTCGCGGTACGCCCAATCCAGATAGCTGTCACGGGCGTGCCGACTCAGGGCCAGCAGCCTGCCCCCGTCCCGTTGCTGCCGCTCCAGAAAGGTGGTCCAGTCGCGATGGCGTTGCAGGGACACCCAGGGCCAGTAGTCGAGTCCGGCCCGTTTCAGGGTGCGATCACTGATCTCGAAGCCCAGGGGCTCCACCAGGTGCAGCCCGGTGCCGGTGGCGGCGCAGGTGCGAGCCACATTGCCGGTGTTGGGGGGAATCTGCGGTTGATAGAGCACCACCTGGGGCATGGGTCTGGCTCAGTCGGCGGGAACGACCTGGCCAAGGGCGGTGAGATTGAGGGCGCGCCCCGCAACCACCAGCCAACTGACGCCGGCCCGGTCCACCAGATGCCGCTCGATCAGTCCCAGTCGATCACGGAACACCCCTCCGATGGCCGTGGCCGGCACCACACCCCAGCCGGTTTGCTCGCTCACCAGGATCAGGGAACAGCGCAGTTGGCCAAGGCCGCTGAGCAGGGACTGACAGAGGCCATCCCAGTGCGAGTCATCCTGGGCCAGAGCACTGGCCACCCACGATCCCAGCGAATCCACCAGCGCCACCTGACCGACGGCGAGGCCTTGGAGGGTGGGCAGCAACTGGTCCGGCGCCGCGACTTCCAGGGTCTGCCAGTCGGCGGGCCGGCGCTGGCGATGGCGCGCCAGGCGCCGCTGCCAAGCCTCGTCTCCAGGCAAGGTGGGCCCGGTGGCCACCACCACCACCCTGAGACCACAACGGCCGGCCAGGTGCTCGGCCCAGCGACTCTTGCCACTGCGGGCCGGACCGAGCACCACTTGCAGGTCTGGATCCAGCCCGCCCCGCCAGTGCTCAGCCGCCACCGTTCATGTTGCGCAGGGTGGCGACGGAGGAGGGAGATACCCGATTCAGATAGCGGAAGATCCAATACTTGAAGATCGTGGCCAGCACCACCGGAAAGGTGGCAATGAACAGCATGATGAAATTCTCACGGGCGGGAATTCCCAGGTGATGTGCAACACCATCCAGCAAAACAGTCCAGCCCTCAGGGCTGTGAAAACCGACAAAGATATCGGTGAACAGGATAATTGCAAAGGCCTTGGCGCTGTCACTCAGGCCATAGATTAACTCATCCAGAAATCCCCTCAGTACCTGGATATCTCGCCGTCCAAACAGACAGACCAGCGAAAAGCCAATCAGGCCGCCGATATCTGCAAACACATTCTTAATCGCATGGGTGCTCTCCAGATCGGCCTCCTCCTTGAGGTCCCGGGCTCGCTCCGCCAGACGGGCCTGCAGGAGCTCACGGCTGGGAAGGGCTTCGCCCTTGAGCAGGACATCAAACTCGATCTCCGCCTGGAACACCCGCAACTTCTCGACCGCCCTTTCCTCCAGATGGGGCTTGGGGTAGGTGAGAAACGCACTATCCGGGGCAAAGCGATCCACCAGGGGCGACACGATGTAGGTGCGGCTTACCTGCTGCACCAGCACGGGCACCAGAATCAGCAGCAACAGAATCCGCAGGGACACCAGCGTTGAATCCCGCCGCCGGCGGAAGCCAGCGACCACATTGGCCTCGGCTTCGGGATCCAGTTGACGGCGCACCTGATCCACCACCCCCAGCAGGCTGCGTGGCAGCACTTCAGGAGAGCGGCTGATGGCAGGCAATGCCCGGCGGTTCACGTCATAGCGCGCCACCACTAACTCGATCAGTTGTAGCTGGCGCAGTTCCTGACCAGCCAGCTCGGCCCGGTGGGGCTCCACCGTATCCAGCGCCTGTCGACACAGCAACAGGGCGGCGCGAAAACGACGCAGCAGTTGGGCCTGGGCAGATCGCGGAATGCTCAGCTCCAGTTCCGGTCGGACGGGTCGATCGTTGTAGTGCTCCAGCTCGATGCTCTGGATCAGCAGGGCTGACTCGTAGCCCCGCTCCAGGTCGTGACTGACATCGAGGGTCTGGGCCCGCCCGAAGGTTCCCAGCCAGTCGGTGAGGGTCATGGTCGATCAGCGGGAAAAGACCCACCAGGTGAGCATCGGCACCACCGTGCCCACCACCAGCAGCACCACCACCCAGGTGAAGGCATTGCTGCCCTGGGTCTCCTCGCGACTCGGCACATTGGTACCGAGGCGCTCCACCTCCGCCGTGAGTGGTTCGCCTGGATCGTCACCCTCTTCGAGCACGGTCCTCAACCGGGCGATCCCATCCAGGCTGGCCTGGCGATAGCGGGCTCCATCCCGCAGCGGCACGGCCATGGTGGCGCGGGCCGTGCTGCGCAACAGATCACCGTCGAGTTCTCCGGCCAGATCCGGGGCGGCGATCACCGCCGCCGCGTTGGTCTGGGCATCGATCAGAAACAACAGCAGCTTGGCGTCGCTGGCCTGGGGGGCCCAGCGCTCCAGCAGTTGGCTGCCGAGTTGCTGCAGGGTGAGGCCGTAATCGAGGCGATCCACCGTGACCAGACGGGCATCGACATGGTCGGTGGCTAGCTCCTCCAGGGCCTTGCCCACGTCGGCGGCGGCAGCGCGGCTGAAGACCCCGACCGGATCAATCAGCCGTTGTTCCGGCAGGTCGGCGGGATAGGTGGCGGCGGCGGCTGCAAACACTGGGCTGGCCGGGCCCACGCTGGCCAAGCTGAGCAGCACCAACAGAACAACGCCCCAAAGGCCAGCGGATTGCCGGGGCGCACGGGGAGCTGGGGCCAACGCTTCAGAGCGGATATGGCTCTAGTTTGCCCCCATAACCCAACCCTGTCGCCTGTGGCCCTGCCCTGGCCCGCACGGGTGGCCCTGGGCGCCGGCAGTGGCGCCCTGATGCTGGTGGTGCTGAACCAGTGGCAGGCTCCCGAGCTCAATCCGCCCCTGGAGCGCGCCAGTGTGCTCGCCGGCGCGCTGTCCGTGGGGCTGATGCTGGTGGCCGCCCTGTGGACCCGCGCCGTGCCTGAGGCGGCGGCCCGGGCCTGTCTGGAGGGTCAGCAAGGGCTGGAGCTCAGGCCAGGACTGCCGGAGGCCCTGGCCGAGGAGCTTGGCTGGGGGAGCCAGATGCTGCTGACGGCAACGCCGGCCGCCACGCTGGTGGTGCTCTGGGATGGGGTGCCCCTGTTGCGGCGTGGGCTGCTGGGACCCGCTGTCTTCAGGGCGGGGGAGATCTGCGCCCGGGCCCGGACCCGACAGGCCGCGATCTCCCTGGTGGATCTGCGGCTGTATCCGGGGCGCTCGGAATTCGACGGACTGCTGCCGGGACTGCCGGCCGTGGTGGTGCAACCCCTGGCGGATCGGGGCTGGGTGGTGGTGGGGGGGTGGAGTGCGCGCTGCTTCAGCCGCAGCGATCTCGCCTGGCTCCAGGGCTGGGCCCAGCGCCTCACAACCCGATTGGGGGCAGCCCAGCCTGGGGCCGGCTCCCCTGGTCCCGCTGGAGGGAGGGCAGCTGCAGGCGGGTGACCACCCGGCTGCCGGGACTGGACAACTCCGCCAGTCCCTTTTCACCCAGACGGCCGTCGAGCTGGCGGGCCCGGGTGAGCTGCTGATTGGCCTGGCGCCGCAAGATCACCCCGCCACGGGCCCGGATGGCCTGCGTGCTCCAGTTCCACTCGCAGCGCTGGGCCGTCAGCGTCTCGCCCGGCTGTCGCAGCCCACAGCCGGGGGTGATCACCGCCAGAGTCTGGCGGTTGAGCAGTTCGAAGCCATCGCCGCTGAGCTGGAGCCTGTCGATCACACCGTTGAACGGCTGGCGGGATCTCACGGCCTGGCGGCTGAGCTCGATGCTGGTCTCACCGCCCCGCAACCAGGCCTTGGCCGCCGGGTCGTCGAAGCGAACAGGGGCCTGGAGCACGAGGAGCTGCCGGATGCTGTTGCCCCGCAGGGAGGGGGCGGTGAGGGTCTGGGGCGGCTTGCCCCCCGGTAGGCGCCGCACAGCACGCACCGGCCCGGGAGCCGTGATGGTGCCGCTGAGGGGAGACCAGTCGGCGCTGGCGGAGGTCAGCACAACCTCGGCTGCACCGGATGCCGCGGCGGAGCGCTTGGTGAAGGCAGGGGAACCGCGCAGCTGCAGTTTGTCCTGGTTGATCAGAAACACCGCCTGGTCGGCCGTGATCTGCAGATCCCCCTCGCTGGCGGTGGGGCGCAGGTCGAGCACCATGCGCTGCTGGCGCGGAAACCAGCGCACTCGCCGGGCCTTCACCACCAGGGGCTGGCGGCCGAGGCGCTCCAGGCTGGCCATCCCTTCCAACTGGATCACCGCGCCGTCGTTCAGCACCGTGCCACTGCTGGCCGCAAGCCGGTAGAGAGGTTGGCCGGCCGAAAAGATCGTGCCGCGCAGGTCGCGGGCCTGGGCCAGCTTGCGGGACAGGTCATAGCGGGCTTCCGGGCTGGTGAGTTGCCAGGCCGGCCGGCCCTGGGCATCCTGCTGGCGCAGGTTCAGGGAACGGAAGACCAGCGGCACGGCCGCCTCCTCCCTGGCCAGCCGCTCCTGGCAGCCCGCCAGGGCGGGGAGCATCCCCATCCACACCAGGACCCGGGCACGGCGACGGCGACGGTTGCGGCTCACGACAGGGGCCTCAGAGCGGGCCGTCCAGGTCCAGCCGCGCCATCACCGGCTGGGGCTCGGGCAGCGCCAGGCCGGGCTCCAGCAGGCCCCAGGCCAGATCCGTGGGCCAATGGGGGGTTTCGGCCTGGGCCAACTGGCTGAGCATGCGGGCCGCCAGCTCAGGCAGCAGGGGCGCCAGCAGACAGGCCACCAGCCGGGCCGCCTCCAGCACGGCATAGAGATCCGCCGCCACCATCGCCTCCTGGCCCTGCTGTTTCATCGCCTTCCATGGGGCCTGCTCGTTGAGGAAGCCGTTGGCCAGCGTTGCCAGCTGCAGCGCTGCCTCGGCGGCCGCTCGGAAATCCAGCCGGTCCATCGCCGCCTGCACGCTGTTGGCGAGTTGGGTGGCGGATCGGGCCAGGGGATGCTCGGCGGAGCGGCCATCGCCGGCCGGGGGGACCGCCTCGGCAAACCAGCGCCGGGCCATGGAACTGGTGCGGTTGAGCAGGTTGCCGATCGTGTTCGCCAGATCGTTGTTCACCAGGTCGCTGAAGCGCTGCTGCTGGAAGTCGCCGTCCTCGCCGAAGGGAATGTCGCGCAGCAGGTACCAGCGCACGGCGTCACGGCCGCAGCCCTCCAGCAGCACCCCCGGATCCAGCACGTTCCCGAGCGACTTCCCCATCTTCTGGCCCTCCCGGGTGAGGAAGCCATGGCCGAACACCTGGCCGGGCAGGGGAAGTCCGGCGGAGAGCAGCATCGCCGGCCAGTACACCGCGTGGAACCGCAGGATGTCCTTGCCGATCACGTGCAGACTGGCGGGCCAGCCGCGCTCCAGGATCCGCTCCAGGTTGGGCTCATCGCCAGGCTCCAGCAGGGCGGTGAGGTAGCCGAGCAGGGCGTCGAACCACACATAAAACGTGTGGCCCCGATGGCCGGGCACCGGAATCCCCCAGGGCAGATCGACCCGCGAAATCGAGAAGTCCCGCAGACCCTTGGCCACGAAGTTCTCCACCTCCCGTCGCCTGCTGACGGGCTGGATGAAGCCCTCCCGCCGGATCAGGGCCTCGATCTGGCCCTGGTACCGCGACAGCCGGAAGAACAGGTTCAGCTCATCGCGCCACTCCAGCGGCCGGCGGTGGATCGGGCACTCCGGATCCTGGGCCTCGTGGGGGTCGTCCTTGAATTCCTCACAGGCCACGCAATACCAGCCCTGCTGGCGGCCCTCCACCACATCGCCCCTGGCTTCCACCCGGGAGAAGAACTGCTCCACGATCAGGCGATGGCGCGGATCGGTGGTGCGGATGAAGCGGTCGTGGCTGATCTGCCAGCGGTTCCACAGATCCCGGTAGCCCTCGCTCACCGCATCGCAGTGGGCCTGGGGACTGACCCCGGCCGCTTCCGCCGTGCGCTGGATCTTCTGGCCGTGCTCATCACAGCCGGTGATGAAGATCACCGATTCCCCCTTCAGACGCTGATGGCGGGCAATGGCGTCGCAGGCGATGGTGGTGTAGGCGCTGCCAAGGTGGGCGCGATCGTTGACGTAATACAGCGGGGTGGTGAGGGTGTAGACCATCCGGTCCGGGCCACGGCGTGGGTCGTTCGGGCTCGCTGCGCCGCCGGGGCGGCCCCGTGCCGAGGCCGGATCTTACCCACCACGTTCTCGCCCAGCCCATGCGCCCCACCGAGCTGATCCAGGTGCCCGTGCTGGTGTGGGGCGGGGGCACCGGCGGCGTGGCGGCGGCGATCCAGGCGGCCCGACGAGGCGTCCACACCCTGCTGGTCACCCCCGGTGGCTGGCTGGGAGGCATGGTGAGCGCCGCGGGAGTGTGCTGTCCCGATGGCAACGAACTCAGCCCCTGGCAGAGCGGCCTCTGGGGAGCGTTCCTGCGGGCGCTCGCCCGGGCGGAGCCCGAGGGGCTCGACCACAACTGGGTGAGCTGTTTCGGGTATCGGCCGTCCACGGCGGAGCGAGTCCTGCGGCACTGGCTGGATGAGGCTCCGGCGCTCAGCTGGCTGGCGAACGGCCGCTTGCTGGATCTCGAGCTGGAGCCCCGGGGTGACCGGGTGGCGGCGGTGGTGGTGGAGCAGGCGGGCCGGCGGTTGCGGGTGGAGCCCCGGATCGTGATCGATGGCAGCGATCGGGGCGACCTGCTGGCCCACGGCCTGCCCCACCAGCTTGGCTGGGAGCCGCGCGAGCGGTGGCAGGAGCCCAGTGCACCACCGCAGCGGGATCTGGAGAACGATCCCTTCTTTCAGTGCCAGCCCGTGCAGTCACCCACCTGGGTGGTGCTGGGCCAGCTCGATCCAGACCGGGCCCCGCCCAGCCGGCCAGGGGCCTTGCCACCCCCCTTCGCGCAGGCGGCCGAGGCCTTCGGACTGGAGCGAACGATCAGCTACGGCCGCCTGCCCGGCGGCCTGGTGATGCTCAACTGGCCCCTGCATGGCAACGACTGGCATGGGGGCCTGGTGCGAGCCTTCCGTGGCCGTGCCGACGACGAGCTGGAGCTCGAGGCGGCGATGCAGGCCCACTCACTGGCCTTTCTCCAGGCCCTGGAGGCCGCCTCGGAAGGCTGGCTCCGCCCCGGCGCGGGCTTCCCCGAGGCCAGCCGACTCCAGGCGGCGGCGGCGGCAGGAGAGCCCGCCCCGCTGGAGGGCCGCAGGGGCCTCGCCCTGATGCCCTACTGGCGTGAGGGCCGTCGGTTGAGGGCCCTCACCACCGTGGTGGAAGGGGATCTGCTGCCCCGAGGGCCTGGCGCCTCCATCGCGGCGCTCCCCTGGCGGGATGGCCAGCTGGATGCGATTGCCGTGGGCAACTACGCCAACGACCACCATTACCCCGGCCCCGACTGGCCACTTGCTGCCAAGAGCTGCCGCTGGGGCGGGCGCTGGAGCGGCACCCCGTTCTGCATTCCCTTCGGAGCCCTGGTCAGCGCGCACTGCACAAATCTCCTGGCCGCCGACAAGGCGATCGGCACCAGCCACATGGCCAACGGCGCCACCCGTCTACAACCCCTGGTCATGAACGTAGGCCAGGTGGCCGGCCTGGCGGCGGCCCTGTGCGTCAGCCAGGGGGTGATGCCGGCCGAGTTGCCGGTGCTCCAGCTCCAGCGGGCCCTGATCGAGGATCCCCAGGCCCCGGCAGGTCCACTGCCGCTCTGGGACACGCCCTGGCACCACCCCGAGTGGCGGCAGCGGCAGCGCCAGGCCCTGACCGATCCCTCGCTGCTGGGGCTGGATGGCCATCTGGCCGGTGCGTCAGAGCCGGATCCTGCCGTTGCCCCCCCGGAACCGGGGGAGCGCCAGGTCACGGGCAGCCTCTGTCCCGATGGCAACGGGGGGTATCAGCTGCACGCCGCGGAGGGCCGGTGGCCGTTGATCACCCTGGAGCCCGGCCTGCACCACTGGCTCGAGCAGCAGGATCGACCGCGCCTGGTGTCCCTGATCGGCTGCCTCAACCCCTGGGGCCCCTGGCTGCGGGCCTCACGCCTCTCAGGCTGAAGCCCGTAAGCGCAGTTGATCCCGCAACGCATCCACCTCCTGTACCCGCAGCAGCAGCCCATCGCCAGGGTCGGAGCTGGCTGGGCATTCGGCGGCCAGATCCAGGGCCAGCTCGTCCACGTGCACCAGGCCCAGGCGGTCCTGGGGCCGGAGCCAGCGCAGGAACTGGGCCCGCCAGTGCTGGCCCCGGTGCCGCTCGAACCACACCTGCTGCCAGTGGCGCTGGTCTTCGCGGGAGATCTGAATGCCCTGGCGCAGCGGAGCCTCCAGCCCGTTGAGCAGCTCCTGCAGCGCCGCCGCCTCCAGCACCGGGCCGCCGTGGAGCAGGCCCTCCAACTGGCGCTGCGCCACCAGATCGGCGTAGCGGCGAATCGGTGAGGTGGCCTGCACATAGGCGGACAGGCCCAGGCTGAAGTGGGCGCTGGGGGTGGTGCCGGTGAGGCCACGGCTGAGGCAGCGCTTGATCGCGGCGTGGCGCACGGGGCCGTCCGGCAGGGGGTTGAGCTCGGCGGCGGAGGGCAGTTCGGCCGGCATTTGCGACCGGTAGGGCAGGGCGAGGCCGCTGCTGCGGCCCAGTTCAGCCACCACGGCACCGGCCAGGATCATGGCCTCCGCCACCATCTGCCGCGACGGGCTGGGCTCGGTGATCTCCAGGCAGGGTTCGCCGTCCCGTTCCCGAATCCGGCCCTCGGGCTGATCCAGCAGCAGGGCCCCCCGGGCCACCCGCCACTGTCGCCGGCGGGCCAGCAGGCCATGGATCTGCTCCAATGCACGCTCCTGGGGCGGTGCCAGCTCGATCAGCTCATCGGCGTCGGCATAGGAGAGCCGATAGCGGGGCTTCACCCAACTGCGCAGTACACCACTGGCGGCGATGGCCCCGTCATCGGCCAGCTCCACCCACACACTCCAGGCGGCGCAGCGGTGGCCCGAGCGCAGGCTGAAGGGGCCGGTGGCCAGGGCCGGCGGGAACATCGGCAGGTTGCAGCGGCTGAGATAGAGGCTGGAGGCGCGGCGCCGCGCCTCCAGGTCCAGAGGATCGCCAGGAGCGACGAGCCGGCCTGGATCCGCCACGTGGATCCAGAGCCGCGGCATCCCGCCATCCCGTTGCTCCAGCGCCAGGCCATCGTCGATGTCCCGCGTGTCGACATCATCGATCGTGACCGACGCCAGATCAGTGAGATCCAGCCGCTGGCCATCGCCGGGGCGGGGATCGTCGTGGCTGGCCACCAGCTGGGCCGCCAGGGCCTCCAGCTCAGCACTGAAGCCGAGCTGCCAGGGGGTGGCCTGCAGGGATGGCAGGTGATGGAGGTCCCATTGCCCCAGGTCGGCCAGCAGGTGCCGGATCGAACCCGTCTCCGCTGGGCAATGGGCGGCCTGCAGGGCCCGGCGCAGGTCCGGGGGCAGGGCTTCCGAATCATCGCCAGCAGCCCAGTCATGCAGCAGGCTGAGCTCCCGCTGCTGGATCGCACCGAGCTGGTGAGCCTCGATGGGTTCCCGGGAGCGGATCAGCCGATGCCAGTGCTCCCGGACCTGCTGGGCGAGCCGCAGGCGACGCTGTTCATGGCGCATGGGGCGCAGCTCCTGGCAGGAGCGCACCGTGAGGCGCTGCTGACGCCAGCGAAACAGCTGCTGCCCGCCCTGCAACCACAGCCAGGCAGCGCCCAGCTGAACCGGCTCGGGGTCGCTGTGGATGAGCTCCACCCACTCCCTCAGGCTGAGGCTGGTCTCCTCCCCCTGCAACAGCAACCAGGCGGCAGCCACGTCACGGCGGGCCGGCATCGCCGCCTGCAGCTCGTCTGGGCTGAAGGCCCATGGGAACAGCCCCGGCCGCTCTGGAACAGGAGCTCCGGCCGGCAGGGGGCTAATCATCTCGAGGCTGCGCAGCGGCAGGGTGAGTTGCCGTGACGGGGCTGGGGCCGACGCCCTCCAGCCGGGAAGCACGAGGGCCCTGGAGCCCTGCACCCCCGCCACCAGGGCCAGTTGCGGTCCCTTCTCACTGAGCAGGCCGACGAGATCGCCGGGATGGTGGGTGGCGGCTGCCAGAACCGCCTCAGCCTTCGGGATTCACGAAGGGCAGCAGGGCCACGATGCGGGCACGCTTGACGGCGTTGGTGAGATCACGCTGCTGCTTGGCGGTGAGGCCAGTGAGACGGCGAGGCAGGATCTTGCCGCGCTCGGTGATGAACTTCTTCAGCAGATCGACATCCTTGTAGTCGATCGGATCGCCCGGTTTGATCGGGGAAAGGCGCTTCTTGAAAAAGGAGCTGGTCATGGTGAACGGTGGGGACGATGAAAGGCCTGACGGCGGCAAAGGAATTGAGGAGCCTCAGCTCACTTGATCTCCTTGTGCACCGTCGGCTTGTTGCAGTGGGGACAGAACTTCTTCAGCTCCAGCCGTTCGGTGGTGTTCCGGCGGTTCTTCTCGGTGGTGTAGCGGGACACACCGGGAGTCCGCTTGGCGGGGTTGGACCGGCATTCGGTGCACTCGAGGGTGATCACCAGCCGGACGCCCTTGTTCTTAGCCATGAAGGACGTTGCGCCGCTTGAGCGATGCGAGGGGACAATGGGCCACCCTACCCCTTGGGGTTTCCCGATTCCCGTGCCTCCTTAGGATCCGGCCTACCTGACGGCACGGACTGATGCGGGTCTCGCTCCAATGGTTGCAGGAGCTGGTGGCCGCCGCGCCAGAGAGTTTCGAGGTGGAGACCCTCGCGGAGCGTCTCTCGATCGCAGGATTTGAGGTGGACGCGATCGAGGACCTGGCGGCCCGCGCCGTGGGTGTGGTGGTGGGATACGTGCGGACGCGGGAGCCCCACCCCAACGCCGACAAACTCAGCGTCTGTCAGGTGGATGTCGGTGCGGCGGCGCTGCTGCAGATCGTCTGCGGTGCCAGCAATGTGCGGGCCGGCATCCATGTGCCCGTCGCCCTGGTGGGGGCCACCCTCCCCGCTGTGAACCTCACGATCAAACCAGCCGAGCTGCGGGGTGTGTCCAGCAGCGGGATGATCTGCTCGCTCACGGAGCTGGGACTCCCCTCCCCCCTGGAGGGGATCGCGATTCTGGAGGACCTGCTGGAGTCCGTTCCCGCCCTGGGCAGCCCGGTGGGTCCTCTGCTGGGCCTCGACGATCAGGTGCTGGAGCTGGCGATCACGGCCAACCGCCCGGACGGTCTGTCCATGGGCGGCATTGCCCGGGAGGTGGCCGCCATCGTCGGGGGGCGCACCACCCTGCCGACCAGCCCGGAAGCCATCGCCGCCTCGGAGCTGGCGGCCGACCCCGCCTCCCGGACCCTGATGGAGCAGGGCGGACTCTTCAGCCTCACCGAGCTCCAGCACGTCACGGTGGCAGCGTCCCCCACCTGGCTGCAGCGGCGCCTGGAGAAGGCCGGTGTGCGTCCGATCAATAACGTGGTGGATGTCACCAATCTGGTGATGCTGGAAACGGGCCAGCCCCTGCACGCCTTCGACCGCGACCGGCTGGCCGCCCGCCACGGCGGCAGGGCCGAGGCCGACGCCATCGGGCTCCGCCATGGACGCGAGGGCGAGCGGCTCACCACCCTCGATGGCGAGGAGCGGCTTCTGGACGCCGAGAATCTGGTGGTGACCTATGCGGATCAACCCATTGCCCTGGCCGGGTTGATCGGGGGTGCCGAGGAGGCCGTGGCCGATACCACCAGCGCCATCTGGCTGGAAGCAGCCGTCTTTCCAGCCATGGCCGTGCGGCGCTCCGCCCGCCGCGGGGGGCTGCGCACGGAAGCCAGCAGCCGCTTTGAGAAAGGTCTGCCAGCGGAAGCCACGCTGGCGGCCTCAGACCGGGCCGTCGCGCTGCTGCAGGAGCTCTGCGGGGCCGAGCTGGTGGGCCGCTGGGTGCTGCGGCGACCCGAGCGGCCCACCCCGCCCCTGCGGCTGCGCCGCGACGCCCTGCACAACCTGTTGGGCCCTGTGCTGGTGGAGGGGGAGCCCGAGGACCTCAGCGACGGGCGGATCGTCAGCACCCTGGCGGCGATCGGCTGCACCCTGGAGGAGCAGGACGATGGCTGGCAGGTGCGCGTGCCGGCCTGCCGGGCCCTGGACCTGCAGCGGGATGTGGATCTGATCGAGGAGGTGGCGCGGCTGGTGGGTTACGACCACTTCGCCTGCCACCTGCCGGATCCGATCGAGCCGGGTGGCCTGTCACCCACCCAGCTGGCGGAGCGGCGACTGCGCCGTGGCCTGGTGGCCGTCGGCCTGCAGGAAGCCTGCAGCTTCTCCCTCGTGCCGGCCGCTGAGGGTCGCCTCGGCCTGGCCAACCCCCTGCTTGCCGATTACGGCCATCTGCGCGACGACCTGCTGGAGGACCTGCTCGCCGCCGCGCGGCGCAACCTCCAGAGTGGCGCCGATGGGTTTTGGGCCTTCGAGATCGGCGCCGTGTTCAGCGCCGCCGATGCAGGTGCGTCGCGGCAGCTGCTGGCCGGGGTGGTGTGTGGGGAACGCCGGGCCGAGCGCTGGAGCAGCAGCGGTAAACCCCAGGCACCCGGATATTTCCAGGCCCGTGGCCTGCTTCAGAGCGCCCTCAGCAGCCTGGCCATCCCCACGGATGACCGGGTGCTGAGGGATCACCCGCTGCTGCATCCCGGCCGGGCGGCCCAGATCGTGGTGGAGGGCCGGCCCGCCGGCTGGTTCGGTCAGCTCCATCCGCAGCGGTGTGAGGAGCTGGATCTGCCGCTGGTCACCTACGGGTTTCAGCTCGACCTGGCCTCCCTGCTCAACGCCGCCACCCGCCCCAACCGCTGGCGCCCCCCCTTCACCCCCTTCCCCACGGTGCCCGCCGCGGAGCGCGACCTGGCCCTTGTGGTACCGGAGAGCACCACGGCCGCCGCCCTGCTGGCCGTGATTCGCAAGGCCGGTCGACCGCTGCTGGAGCAGGCCGAACTGATCGACCGCTACGCCGGTGCCCAGGTGGAGAACGGCCAGTGCAGCCAGGCCTTCCGACTGCGCTATCGCGATCCCCGGCGCACGCTGACCGACCAGGACGTGGAGAGGGCCCATGGCGCGATCACCGCCGCCCTGGCCAAGCAGCCCGGCGTGCGGCTGAGGGTCTGAGGCCCTTCAGGGCCGGCGCTGCAGCAGCGCCAGCGTTTCCACGTGGGTGGTGTGCGGGAAGAAGTCGAACGGCTGCACCTGCTCCAGGGCGTAGGGCCCGTCATGCACCAGGACGGCCAGATCCCTGGCCAGGCTCGACGGATCACAGCTGAGATAGAGAAGCTGGCGGGGCGGGCTCGCCAGGATGGTGCCCAGCACCACCGGGTCGAGACCGCGCCGGGGCGGATCCAGCAGCAGTAGTCCGGCCTCCGGAAGGCGGGCCGCCAGGCCATCGGCCACGGCACAGCTGTGGAAGGAGCAGCGATCGGCCAGCCCATTAAGCCCCGCATTGCGTTGCGCCTGCCGTACGGCCTGCGGATTCACCTCCAGACCCTCCACCCGCCAGCCTGAGGCCGCCATCGGCAGGCTGAAGGTGCCGATGCCGCAGTAGGCGTCAATGGCCAGGCCAGGGGTCGGGTGCCGGGTCAGGGCGGACCGCAGGAACGGCAGCACCCGTTCAGCCTGCTCCGTGAACACCTGGAAGAAGGTATCGGTGGCGATCTCCAGCAGATGGTCGCCGAAGCGCTCACGGATCGAACCCTGGCCAGCGATCACCCTGGTTTCCGGGCCCATCAGCACGTTGTTGGCCTGGGGTTGCAGGTTGAGGCTCACCCCGACCACCGCGGGCCAGCGCCGCCGCCAGCGGGCCGCCAGGGCCGCCATCCCGGGCAGGCGGTCATGACTGCTGATCAGGCTGATCAGCAGCTCCCCGGTGTGGCGTCCAACCCGCAGGGCCAGATGCCGCAGACCGCCGCCGCCGTCGCGGTCGATCGGCCAGCTGGTGGCGGCCAGATCCGCCTTGATCGGCTCCACCAACCGATCGAGGCGCGGGTCGAGCACCGGGCAGTGATTGAGATTGACGATCCGGTGACTGCCCCGTCGGTAGTAGCCACAGCCCACTGAGCCGTCCCCACGGCGTTCCAGGGGGATGATTGCCCGGTTGCGGTAGCCCAGCGTCTCGGTTGATGCCAGCACCGGCTCCACCGGATGGGGGAGGCCCCCGATCCGCTCCAGGGCGTCGGCGACAACCCTGCGCTTCCAGGCCACCTGGGCCTCAGGAGCCAGGTGCTGCAAGGAACAGCCGCCACACGTGCCGGCCAGGATGCAGGGCTGCCGACGCCGATCCGGACTGGGGTCAAGAACCTCCTCCAGCAGGGCCAGCCAGTGACGTCTGGCCCTGCGCACCAGCCGTGCCCGCACGGGCTCGCCGGGCAGGGCGCCGGGCAAGAACACCACGGCCTCGCCACAACGACCGATCCCCTGGCCGTCATGGCCCAGGTCGTTGATCAGCACCTCACAGCGCTGGCCGACCGCCAGTTCACCCATGCTTGCCGAGAGCCCGCTCCGCCCCAGGCCCGACCCTAGTCTGTGCAAAGGGGCGTTACACCTCGTCGATGCGGCGGATGATGCCGAGCCATCTCGGTAGACTCCGACCTGCGTCTGGCCGCTGCGATGAGCATCGTTCGGGATCTGATTCTTCAGGCCGATGATCAACTCCGCTACCCCACCGGCGGGGAGCTCCGCTCGATGGTGGAATTCCTGGGCGGCGGCAGCCAGCGGCTCGCGGTGGCCAGGGTGCTGACCGACAACCAAAAGAAGATCGTTGACGAAGCCGCCAAGCAGCTCTTTGCCCGCAAGCCCGACTACGTGGCACCGGGGGGCAACGCCTATGGCCAGAAGCAGCGTGCCCAGTGTCTGCGCGACTACAGCTGGTATCTGCGGCTGGTCACCTACGGCGTGCTGGCCGGCAGCACCGAGATGATCCAGCAGATCGGCCTCATCGGCGCCCGTGAGATGTACAACAGCCTCGGCGTGCCCATGCCCGGCATGGTGGAAGCAATGCGCACCCTCAAGGACGCGGCTGTGGCCCTGCTCAGCACCGAGCAGGTGGCGCTGGCCTCCCCCTACTTCGACTTTCTGATCCAGGGCATGCAGACCCCGACCTGAGGCACAGCAGCAAGCCCGCCGTCACCGCTCCCCGTTCCGCCGGGTCGATGTCCCGGCACCTGACGTCGATGGCACCGAGATGGCACCGACCGCCCAGGCTGGCCCTGTCCAGCCTGGGCTTTTTTTGATGACCAGTTTGATGTCACCGCTGGTGCCACGGTTGATGGCCGGGCTGATGAACCGGCCGATTCAGCACCACTCAAGCTCATCCAGATCAGATGCGACTCGTTTCGGGTCTCGGACTGCATCTTGTCTGAGTCTGAGTTGATCAACGCTTGATCCCCTGGGCCCTGGGCTCTGGCAGCGGGTGGCAGGGATCCACCGGCTTCCCCGGGCCCACCGGCTCGCCCGGCGAACTGGCGGGCAGGTAGCGATCGCGTTAGTCTCGGATATGTCCTGATATGAGTCCGCAATTGCGTCCCATAAGGGACGGCTAAGAATAGCTTGGCCTGGGCCTGGGCGCCATGCCTTGAAATCGCCATGCCTCAGCTGTGCCATGCCTTGGGGGCGCCAGAGACAACCGATCCACCGATCCACTCAGCCTCCAGGCAGGGAAAAAGAAGAGGGAAGGAGAGGAGACGGGAGCGGGTGACGGAAGCCTGCCCATGGCGGCCGTCCTTGGCTTGCGTACCTGCGATACACACAGATACGCAGAGCTGAAAATGTCCATGAGCAGATGGTTCTGCTGGGTTGTCCACTGCCTTGGACAGCGGCCTGGACACAGCCAGGACAGGGCCTCTGGCCAAGCCGGCCGCGTAGGGCGAGGCCGGGGACTTGAGGGGAAGGCGACGGCCGCAGGGAACGGGGCCAGCGGATAAGAGAGGGATAGGACGTGGGACACGGCTGGGAGCGGCAGAGATGGCCGCTGGCGCCGGACGCAAGGCCCAGTCTTAAGCCCAAGTCTTGCTGGTATTCAATGATTCTTGAAAGCAGACCAAGACTGTGTCTCAGTCGGGCTGATGGGGATCGCGGCAGAGGCGCCCATCGGGCCCAGGGCAGCGGGGTGGCGACGGGGTGCTGGATCTATCATCCCGGATGGGACTTGCATATAGACTTATACCGGGTCCCATTCGAGGCAGATGATCATGTTGCGGTCGCGGTTGAGGCTACCGTTGCAGCAGCGGCGGTTGGCGCTGGACTCGCGGACCGCCCGCGGCGCCCCTCAGTCCGCTGTGCGGTACAGCTCCTTCAGCAGTTGGTAGGCCTCGTTGAGCCGGCGCATGGATTCGGTGGAGCCGCCGCTGTCGGGATGGGTTTCCAGCGCCAGCTGGCGGTAGGCCTCGCGGATTTCCCGCAGGCTGAGCCGATGGCCGGGCTCGGTCGGGAGTCGGAGCAGCTTGAGCGCGCCATGGAGGGTCATTGTGTGCTCCAGGGTCTGGAACAGGGTTTGCCGGCGACCCTTGCGGAGTCGATGCACGAAGCGCCGGATCAAGGTGGGCACGCGCAGGTCAAGGGTGCTGGCACTGAAGGGATCTTCCAGCAAACCTGCCACCACCACCACCCGCGCGAAACTGGCGGGGCCTTCGGCCAGGTCTGGACAAAAGCCCCGTACCACCTGCAGGGCCAACGACCAGGAGAACAGCCGACCATCGCTTTGATCGGACTGGGGCCAAATCTCCTGGGCCAACCACTGCATCGCGGCATCGAGGACGGCGTCATTGGGAGAACTGCCGTAGAGATGGCGCCAATGGTCCTGGGCCGTGATCAGGGCCCGCTCAAGCTGCTCACCACCCACGATCGGCAACACCTCCCCCACCTCCGGGGGATGGCTGCGCGGCTCGATCGGGGGATGGATGCGCGGCTCGATGCTCTGCTTGAGCTGGCTGGACTGACGACGGACAAAGCCAGGCAGGTCAATGGCGTCCCTGCGCTGCGCCGCCTCGGCAGGTGGGCCGGCAGCTGGATCGGCAGCTGGGTCGGCAGCAGGATCGGGCGGTGGGTCGGAGGGGGGAACTGGCGCGGCCTCGAAATCGGCCTCCAGTCCGGAGCGGCCGCGACGGGCCACAAGAACCAGGGCCCCCTGTTCGTCAAACTCGCTGTCGTGCTGCTCCAGGGGGGCGACCGCTGGATCGCCCTCAGCGGTGGTCCCGGCAGAGAGCCCCGTTTCCAGCAAACGTTGAAACAGGTCGCCCCGGCTGCGCAGGCCCCATTCCCGCCTGAGCGCATCGAGGCGCTTGAGCAGATCAGCCGGGAGCTCCAGGCTGATGCGTTGACGCGCAGCCAGCGGCTTCACGGTTGGCGGGTTCAGTACTGCATCAGGCCGCGCATCCGCTGCTGCTGCGCCTCCAGCGCCTGCTGGTAGCGCTCCACCAGGGTCTGATCAGCACGGGGAGGCGCCATCAGCGGGGGGGCCAGCTGCAGGCCCAGTGGCGGCCGTGGGATGGCCGGCAGGTCATCCACCAGGCCTGGGGCCAGCACCACCGGCGGGTTGGGCTGGCTGGTGAGGGGCACGAGCTCCGCCGGCGGCGGCAGTTGGTTGGGGGTCGTCGGTTGATTGCCGGCAGTGACACGGGCAAGCTCCACCTGACGCTCCTGATCCCGCAGCCTGGCCAGCTGGGACTCCGGAACCACACTGAGCAGATGGCCCGGGGTGGCGTCGGCGGGGTAGACCAGGCTGATCCGGACCGGATTGGGCTGCCCTGGCCGGAGGTTCAAGCTGGTGAGCGGCAGGCTCTGGCCCGAACGCAGGCCGACATGCATCTCCTGCAGACCATCCAGGGTGCGCACCTGCAGGGAGCCGCGAAAGGCGATGAAGGGCTTGCCACCCATCGGCGCCGGATGGCTGAGCACCAGCTCGTAGGGGCCGTAACCCCTCAGGTCGAGGTCGACATCGAAGCGGACGCCGTAGGTGCCCACATTGTCGAGGGACGAATCCAGCATCCGACTGGCCAGGGGATTCACCTGCACGTCGCGGGTACTGAAGTGATGGCGTTTGGTGCTGGTGAGGGGTACGTGAAGCGGCCCTTGACTGCTGAGATCGTGGCTGATTGAAGCCGTGTAGCTGTCGCCAAGGGCGACGCCACCAACTCGGGAAAAGATTCGGCGCGCGTTGATCTCGCCAATCCGGTTCAGGTAGACCCGACCGGGTGCGAGGCGGCCCTCATCAAGAACCGCCAGCAGATCAGCCTCGCTGAGGGGATTGAGCGCCGCTACGGTGGCCATCTGGAACGGTCCGCTGCTGCGGCCCTTGAGCAGGGCGTTGGCGATGCCAAGGGCTGGAATTTCCGTGCTGAACAGCACCAGACGGCCCCTCGGGGGTATCACCACCTCATCCTGCAGGCGTCGGTCCAGCTGGCCCCGCAGCATCTGGACGGCGGTGGCATCCCCGGGGCCGGTGTTCCAGGGGCGAGGGCCAAGGGGGCGGACCCCGACCTTGGCATTGCCGAGATAGGGCGCCTCAAAACTGTTGCGAACGGCACCGCTTTCAAAGCGGAGCGACACCGGCTGATAGCCCGGATTGATCAGGATCAGTCCGACGGTGAGCTCGGTGCGTCGCTGAGACGCACGAATGCTGCTGCGATAGGGCGGGAAATACTTGTGATGCAGATGCACCCCGAACTCACCATTAAAGGTGAACTCCGCATTGTTGAGCGCCTGGCCACCATCAGCTTCGCTGGCATAGGCCATGCCGGGGGCTGTGTTGATCAGGATGCCCGGCCCCTCCACCTCCTCCGGCTGGTTGGAGTGGAGCACGGGGACGTTGTTGAACGTGCCCCCCAAGGGACGGGCAGACTGACCGGCCATCAAGGCGACGAACGCCCTGGCGGGGAGCAGCTGGAGGGGGGCCAGGGCCACCAGGATCACAAGAGCGGGTCGCATGAGACCAGATGGGCTGACTCGTCTCGTGCTGCGATCACGCTGGGTCAGCTTGGTCACAAACCCCCCGATCCCCTGGTCAGCAGACCCCCGAGAAGCTACTGATGTCCTTGGCTCAACCGCGTGCTGCTCTGCCATTGCTGGGGGTGAGAGACGACACGCGAACGACCAATACGCCTGGCTAAAACCAGAGCCATACCTCCGCATTTTCCCATGTTCCCCCCATTCGCCTGCTGCGGCTCCGGCGGCGACCGACACGACCCCTGGACCCAGCACCAGGAACGCAAGCTGAGGATGCTGCGCTACTGGCGTGATGGCCTGGAGCGTCAGCTGGCCGCCGTGGATGCGGCCATCAGCACCCTGGAGCGGCAGATGGCTCGGGACACCAGGCAGCCGGCGGAGTGACCCCCAGCTGCTTCCGCAGCTCGGCCAGGCCGCGATGCAGACGGCGCTGGATGGTCATCGGACTCACGGCGAGCTGGGCGGCGGCATGGCGGTAGCTCCAGCCACGCAGGACCACAGCCCTGACCACGTCGGCCAGTTTGGGCTCCAGCTGCTGCAGGGCCTCCAGGGCCTGATGGTCCCAGTCCCTGGCGTCACTGGCCCCCTGCTGCGCGAGGTTCCAGGCCTGCTCCGGCTGGTCGGCCAGACAGGACAGCTGATTGATCCGCCGGGCCTGCTCCAGCCGCTGCCACTGGGCGGTGCTGAGCCCCATGGCCAGCCTCAGCTCCTCATCGGCGACGGCGGCAGGCTGGGCTGGACTGAGCTGCCTGACGCAGCGGCGCCGCAGGTCGAGCAGCTCGCTGACCCTGCGCGGCAGGCGGATCGGTGGGGCGACATCGCGCAGGTAGTGAAGGATGGCTCCACGAATATGGGGCCTGGCGAAGGCCGAGAAGGGAGTTGAGCTGGTCTCGCTGTAGAGCTCGGAGGCCCTCAGCAGGCCCAGCAGTCCCACTTGGATCAGGTCGTCGAGGGGTTCAGCGCAGCAGTTGGCGTAATGCAGAGCAATGGGACGCACAAGCTGCCGATAGCGATCCACACGACCATTGCGGCGTTGAACCGCCTGACATGCGATAGACATGAGAGATAGAGATCAAGATAAAAGCCGCAGAGCGGCAGCCCGATCGGGGCTCCTTTCACTCAGGGATGGCACCGCCTGGTCCCGCAACCGTGAAATTACGGAACTTGCTTGGAAAGGACGTTGTTGGATCAGGGCAGTTCCGCTGCTGCGACCGCCTGGAGCAGGGCCCAGGGACCATGCCGATCGAGCCAGTCGAGGCTGGACTGCTCGGTCTGGAGCAGGTAGCCGGCAAATCCCAGGGCATTGACGCTGAAGCCGGCCGCATGTTCCCGGCAGCGCCGCACGGTCAGAAACCAGTGGTCGTCAAACAGCAGGTTGTAGGGGTGGCGCGGACCGTCATCCGTGGCTGGATCGCCCACGGCCAAGGCGGCCAGATGGCGGAGATACAGGCGCTGTAGTTCGGCAGGATCGCCCCGTTCACGACGGCGACTGAGTCGCAGGGCCCAGGGGAACCGATCACTGGCGCCGCAATCCCCGGCCTGGTCCAGGGCGGCCTGAAAGGCCTCGGCCAGCGGGCAGCTGGAGGCGCCCTCAGCCCGGGGCAGCAGCTGGAGATGGCGGTGGGGTTGGCTGGCGCCGGCGGCGGTGCAACTGTTGAAGAACCACAGTCCACCGGTGTCGCGGGCCACCGTCGCCACCGCAGCCCAATCCTCGGAATCCAGCCAGCCAGCCTGGGGAGCCCAGTGATCGGTGATCAGCAGCACATGGCCTGGCTGCACCGGATATTTGTTCAGCAGCAGGATATGGCCCGGCTGGGGACGGGCCACCTCCAGCTGGCGATCCCACGGCAGAAAGGGATTGGGTCTGGGGCCACCACCGCGCAGGTGCTTGGGGGTGCGGCTGAGCAGGCGGCGCAGCTGGAAGGGCTCCAGGCCAGGCCTCTCCACCAGCTCGGTGGCAAGGGGCACGAGCGCCCCGTGGGCGAGGGCCGTTCCAGCCCTGGCCAGGGCCTGCTGCCAATAGCGCTCAGCGCGCACCGGCCTTCAGGCGGGCCAGGGAGGCTCCCTGGTAAAAGCGACCGAGAATGTCGTTGTAGCGAAGCCCCTGCTTGGCGAGGGCCTGGGCGCCGTGCTGGCTCATGCTGGCGCCCAGATGGCCATGGGCCTCCAGGCTGATCTGGCGGTTGGCGGCGTAGAGACTCTCGACGATGCCGCCCTGGTAGCTGAGGATCAGCCCCACGGTGCTGGAGGCGGCCTGACGCGTGCGGCTGGTGCTGCTGTTCAGGCCGCGGTAGGCCTGCCAGCGGGTGGTGTCGCCGAGATGCCAGTGGCGGCTGGCGGGGCGTGCCATGTGGGCCAGGGCGTAGGACCGGGCGGCAACGGCCTGGGCCCGCAGGGCCTCCATCTCCCAGCCGCTGGGCATTTCAGCTCCGACGACGGAGGCCACGTAGGTTTCCAGTGGCAGGTGGTTCACCAGGCTGAGGCCCTCGCCGTCACGGATCAGGCGCAACCGCCCGGGGTAAGGCTGGCCATCGACCAGCAGATGCCCCCCCGGAGCCTGAAGCCAGGCTTCGGCAGCCATTGCCTCCCAGCCGCTGGGCACGGCTTCTCCTGCCTGGCCCTGGCCCAGCACCCGTCCTGCGCGGTCGAGCAGTTGCCACGGGGCGTCGGCACTGAGGCTGGCGGATGCTCCGGCCCCCAACAGGGCCACGCGGATCTCGAGCTCGAGCGGCTGGCCGATGGCAGGCTCCTGCAGCCCCAGCCGCTGGCTCTGGACCTGGCGCAGCGACTCGGCCTCCTGCCGGGTGTCTGCGGCCCTGGCGGGCGCTGGCGCCTCCACCAGGGCCTCCAGCAGCTCGAGGTGGCTGCTGTTGCTGCTGTAGGGCTGGGGAGCCAGGGACTGGGCGGCAAAGCCGACCGCCACGGCACTCAGGGCCATGGGGCCACCGAGCCACAGACGGCGGGAGAGCACCAGGCGCGTCAGCCTAGGGGATGCAAGGCCTCCCAGCCAGCCACGGCGTCGCTGTCGCCACTGGACGACGGCCCAGCGCCGGAAGGTCCGAAGTGGAGCGCGCCGTCCCACAGCAGATGGCCAGTACCGAGCAGACGGATCATGCCTGATGAAGCCGCGCTGCAGACCATCCCACCCGCTCGCGCCGAGGGCTGCCAGCCCGCCACCTCGGAGCGACCGGTACGGGCCAGCCAGTACGGCGCCACCAACGCATGGGCCGAGCCGGTGACCGGGTCTTCCGGAATCCCGAGGGCCGGCGCAAAGAAGCGCAGCTGATAGCTGGGCGGCAGACCCTGCACCAAAGGCAGCGGGGGTTGCTGATCCGGTGCGGTGGCGGCCATCACCACCAGCCCGGCCCAGGGGGCATCGCGGAGCGGCTCCGCCAGGCCGTCCAGGGGCTCCAATCCGCTGCCCTGGGGCAGCAGCGCCACCGCATAGCCCAGCCGGCTGGTCCAGAAGGCCTCCACCTGCACGCCGCAGCGCTCTGCCAGCAGAGCCTCCAGGTGGTTGGGGAGGGCGGCGGGCTGCAGCGGCGGCGCCGGCAGCACGAGCGAGCCACAGCCAGGCCGCTGGCCATGGAGGCGCACGGCCAATGGGCCGCTGCGGCTGTGGAAGGTGAGGCTGTCCCCCGGCGCCAGCTCCCCCCAGTGGGCCAGCGCCAGGAGCGCGGCCAGGGTGGCGTGGCCGCAGAGCGGCACCTCGCAGCAGGGGGTGAACCAGCGCAGCAGCCACTGGCCGGCCCGGTGCAGCAGAAAGGCCGTTTCGGACTGGCGCAGGCTGGTGGCGATGGCCTGCAGGGCCCCATCCGCGAGCGGGGTGGCCAGGCGCACCACGGCGGCACCATTGCCCTGGCAGGGGCCTGGGGCAAAGGCCTCGATCAGCACCGCCGGCAGGGTCACTGTGCCACCTCCGCCTTCAGGTGCCGCTGCATCAGGGCCTGAACGGCCTGGGCGGGGGTGGTGGTTTGCTCCAGCACCGCCAGCACCTGGACGCAGATCGGCAGGCTCCAACCCTGGCGGCGGGCCAGGGCCAGGGCCGCTCGCGCCGTGCGCGGGCCTTCCACCGTGGCACCGATGCGCTCGATCGCCGTCGCCTCATCACAGCCCTCGGCCAGCAGCAGGCCGCAGCGGTAGTTGCGGCTCAGGGGGCTGTTGGCGGTGGCCAGCAGGTCCCCCAGGCCCGCCAGGCCGTAGAGGCTGGTGGCCTCGCCGCCAAGCCCCCGCACCACAACCCCCATCTCGGCCAGTCCCCGGCAGAGCAGGGAGGCCTTGGCGTTCACGCCCAACCCAAGACCGTCACAGATGCCCGCGGCCACCGCCATCACGTTCTTGAGGGCACCACCCGCCTCGACGCCCACCGGATCCGAGCTGCGGTAGAGGCGCAGACAGTCGCCGCTGAGTTGTTCCTGGAGCTGCAGGGCCAGGGTCTGGTCGGTGGCGGCGATCACGCTGGCGGCGGGCAACTGCCGGGCCAGTTCTCCCACCAGGTTGGGCCCGCTCAGCGCCAGCAGCGGGGCGCCGGGCAGATGATGGCCCCACAGCTGGGTGGGGGTGACCAGCCGTTCGGGATCGATCCCCTTGGAGCAGCTCAGCAGGGGCAACCCCTCGGGCCAGTGGGGGGCCAGATGGGCCGCCAGGGCCTCGACACCCTGCATCGCCACGGCGCTGGTCACCAGATCCACCCGGGACAGCAAGGCCACGGGATCGCCGCCGCCGCTGCGGCTCCAGCCCAGCACGCGATGCCCGCGGCGCTCCCACAGGCCCTGCAGGGTGCGGCCCCAGGCTCCGAGGCCGAACACAGCGATGGTGAACATCATCCGCTGGCCGTTGGCTCCGCCATCATGCGCCATGTGCAACACGCCGATCCGGGCTCGACGCGATCCAGCCCCACCCCGCTCCACACCTGGCAGGGCAGCGCCCTGGTGGTGGGTTGCGGCGGTCTGGGCTGTGCCCTGCAGGAGCGGCTGCTGGCCCGGGCCCCGGGGCTGACGGTGCTGGGCAGCCACCGGCCGGGGCGCTCACCCCGGCTGCCGAGGGGGGTGCAGGCCCTGACGCTGGAGCTCACCGATGACCGCAGCCTGGCGACGCTGGCCGCTGATCTGGCTGGCCGGCCGCCGCTGCGGCTGGTGGTGAACACCGCGGGGCTGCTGCACGACGGCGACCTGCAGCCGGAAAAGCGTCTGGCTCGCCTGCAACGGAGCCACCTGGAGCGCAGTTTCGCCGTGAATGCCTTCGGGGCAATCCTGCTGGCCCAGGCTCTGGACCCCCTGCTGGATCGCCAGCGGCCCCTGCACCTGGCCAGTCTGTCGGCCCGGGTGGGCAGCATTGGCGACAACCGCCTGGGCGGCTGGTATTCCTACCGGGCGGCCAAGGCCGCCCAGAACCAGTTGCTGCGCACCCTGGCGATCGAATGGCAGCGTCGCCTGCCCCTCGCCTGCGTCGCCCTGCTGCATCCGGGCACCACGGCCACAAACTTGTCGGCACCATTCCGCGGGGGGGTGCCAAGCCAGCAGCTGTTCACCCCCCACCAGGCCGCTGATCAGCTGCTGGATGTGATCGGCGGGCTGACGCCGGAGCTGAGTGGTGGGTTCTGGGCCTGGGACGGCCAACCCATTCCCTGGTGACCACTCAACGGGCGGCGTGTTGCTGGAGCAGCTCCAGCGGGATCACCTCCAGGGTGCTGAGCTCGGTGGCCTCCAGCCGCACGGGCGGCGCCATGCCGTCGTCGTAGGCCTCCAGCCAGCGGGGTGCGCACACACACCAGTGGTCACCGGGCCGCAGCCCCGGGAAGTTGTAGGCAGGCAGCGGAGTGGACAGATCATTGCCCTGGGCCTGGCTGTAGCGGAGGAAGGCCTCGGACACCACACAGCACACCGTGTGGCGGCCATGGTCAGCGGCGTCGCTGCGGCAGAGGCCATCGCGGTACCAACCGGTGAGGGGCTTGCAGCTGCACTCCGCCAGGGGCTCACCCAGCACATTGCGGCTGGAAGGGGGACCGGCGGGCGCCATGGGCGGGGCTGAAAGGGTGGGGCCAGTCTGTCGAGTGCCCCCGGCGGCCGTGATCAACCCGGCACTGGGTGCGGAGAGGTTGACGGATTCCGGGGGGTAGGCGTTAAAGGTCGGAACGTCAAACCCTCCACCCCTTCGCGGCCACACCTTCAATGAGCTGGGAATTCACCGAAGATGCGGCCTTCCTGGCCCTCTGTGACGCCTACAAGGAAAGCGGTGAACCCTCCGCGATGGAGTTCCTGGCCCACGGAGAGGGGGCCTTCCATTTCCAGGAGCTCACCCAGAACGCAGCGGGCGAGGGCATTGACCTGAGCGACTCCTCGGATCTTGAGGAGTTTCAGCAGGATGTGATCGATGCCCTTGAAGACCTCTGCAGCTGAACGCTCAGCCGTAAACGCAGCTGAGCACTCAGCCGTAGAAGAAGGCGATCTCCTTCTCCTTCAGGCCCTCCCAGCCGGCGGCCTGGAGGCGGGCATCGAGGCTGGCCTGATCGAAATGCTTGCTGCCGGTCTTGACGATCCGGTTGCGCATTGATTTCTTGACGCCGCTGCGGGGACGCTGGCTCTCAAGATCCATCACCTCGCGATAGAGCGTCAGCATCTCCGCTGGGATCGGGGAGCCGTCGAGATCGAGTCCGGCGTTGATGGCGGCATCCACCCCGTCAGGGCCAGCAATTGCCATGGGTCTACGGAAGGGCCAACCGAGGCTAGGGGCTCACGCAGCAGCCGGCTCTGATGCGGCCCGGGTTGGGGCCGGCCGGCTGGGGATCAGCCTGCTCAGGACAGATCAGATCAGCGGCCTTGCGGGCATCACTCAGCACCTGGAACAGCACCCGCGGCGATTCCCGCAGCAGCTCAACCCAGTGGCCGAGATAGGCGGCATGGTTGGCCATGGCGCTGCCGATCTCCAGGCGATCACCGAGCAGAACGGCCCCCAGCTCCGCCACCAGCTCCTCGCGGGCGTAGGCCCGCCCGCCATCGCCGGCCTCTCCCATGCCGCCGGAGAGGTCGCGGGCGAGCCGGGAGCTGTGACCGGTGGAGTGGATGGCCTCATGGGCCCAGGTGGCATAGAGGGCGGCCGCCGAGTGGAAGGCGGCACGGCGGGGCAGCTGGATCTGATCCAGCGCCGGCCGGTAGCAGGCCTGAGGTCCGTCGAAGTGCACCGGCACCGGCCAGCGGTCGAGCACGGCTTCGGCGCCCGCCAGCCGTTCGGGTTCCGGCCGGGCCACCAGGAGCTCGGCCTGCCGCCGAGTCTCGATCAGTCCGGCGAGGGTTGGGCCCTCCAGGTCGGCGGCGTTGAACACGGCCACCGGCCGGTAGCTCACCCTGGGACGCCCGGCGGGCGCAGCCTCTCCACCAGGGGCACCAGCCTCGGCCCCGCTGGCAGCTTCTGATGACGCGGAGTCCCTCAGCTGGTCTGGTCGCTGCTGATGCACCTGGGGGCGCAGCACATGGACCGCCTTGCTGCCCTTGCGAGGCGCGAGACCCAGGGCCTTGGCTTCGGCGAAGCCGCACCAGTAGGGCAGGCTGGAGCAGCGCAACTGCAGGCCCAGGCTGAGCAGCACCGGATTGGCCCCGCGGTAGCGCCGGCCCGAGAGCAGATTGACGTGATGGCCGCCGGCTGTGGGATCCCATTCACGGCGCCAGGGGGTGGTGCCGGCCTCCAGCAAGCCGATCAGGCCCAGCACCAGTTTGTCCTCGGAAGGGATCCTGGGATCCCACGATCCCTGGGGAGAGCCGGAACAGCGGAGGGGAGAGGCAGACACCATGGGGCTGGAGCAGACGAAGGACGGGAGCCGCCAGGGCGGACGGCTCGATCGCCGACCGCAGCGCCCCCGCAACGCCAATGCCCCGGCTGTCTCAGCCCACGATCGGTGCCGATCGCCTGATCCAGGGCGGCCCGGCGTTCGGGGAGAGTGAGGTTGGGGCAGCCGGCCCCCCCGGCCCCCCTGCCATCAGCAGGCCTCAGCCACGGCTGGAGCGGCCAGCCTCGCGACTGCGGCGCCCCAGGGCGGAGGGGCGCTCGCCGTAGCGGTCGTGGAAATCACGGCTGAATTTGGCCTGGGAGAGGGAACCGCAGGCCAGGGCCACCTCCAAGATGCTGCCCCGCCGGGCCGGATTCTCCAGCATGGAGCGGGCCTTGGCCAGTCGCTGCCGGCGGAGCCATTGCATGGGGCCGCAACCGAAGCGCAGCTTGAAGGCGAGCTGCAGTGCGCGACGGCTGTAGTGACTGTGCAGCTCCATGGCCGAGAGGCTGATGGGCTCGTGGAGATGCGCCAGAACCCATTCCACCAGTGAGGCATGGACGAACGGCTCCTCGGCCGGGGTGGCCAGCTCACTGGCCTCAAACAGATCCGGCACCAGCAGCATCACGATGAGTCGGCGGATCAGATCGTCGAGCCGAAGGAGCGGATTCACCTCACCAACGAGCTCCACCGTTCGCTCCGCAAATCCCAGGGCTTCCATCAACAGCCGCTGGCAGCGGTCGTGGCGGGAGTCGCGGCGGCGATCGAGGATCGCGGGGTGCTCAAGTGCTGTTCGCAGCGCCAGCCCAACGAATCCCGGTCCAGCGATGGCATGGGCAACCGGCAGAAGGGTTTCCGGGGGGAAGCTGAAGATGACGCCGGAACAGGTGGTGCAATGGAGGTGAATGCGGCTGCGGGCCGCAGGAATGAACAGGCAGGAACGGCGGAAGCGGAAGTGTTGGCCCCCGATCTGAAACGTGTTGGTGCCAGCCAGGTAGGGAAGCACCAACTGGGCTTCGCACTTCTGCTCCACTTCGCCATCGATTGCCGATCCCCAGGTGGAGAGGAGGGTGAGATCGCCGAGGCGAATGCTGCCGGAGTGATTGAGGAAGGCTCCACCCCGCTGCGGATGCTCCCAGGTATGAACCTGCAGGGGAAGAAAGGTGGCCACCACCGACCCTAAGGCAACGGTGTCTGTGGACGTCACCGAGGCGCCGGGAAGCTTGATGATGGGAACGACTGGCGTGGCGTCCGGGGCCATGGAGGATGATGCGCTCACAGCAGCTTGTCCCCCAGTCATAACGCCAGGACTAACCGCAAGACTAGGTGAAAGGCGCGTGACCCGGCTCTCAGCACAGGGCCTCCCTCGCGACGGGCTTAGCCGATCCTTTCGCTTTTTGGCAACTCCTTTGCGTTATTGGTCATTGATGCTGAACGTCGCTATCCGGGTGGACGTGATGTTGCGTCGTGCACTTGGGCAAGGCGATGCCGAAATCAGCTTGAGAAAGGCGATGCCGAAATCAGTGGGAAAGCAGGTGAAGAGTGGGACGACCAGTAATCGGGAGGAAAGCAAGCGACGACTCTGCATCAAGAGCAATCACTCCTTGCCTGCCACTCAAGGCCAGCATTTGACTGGGATCAACCCTTTGGCTTCATTGAAGTCCACATCAACCCGCTCGTCCCGTCTACGAGGTGTACACATCATTCCGGGATCCGTCGTGGCTGTCCGTGTTGGCATCCGTGAGCTCCGGGCACGCCTGGCGTCCCACCTGGACACGGTCACCCCGATCGAGGTGACGCGACATGGACGCACCGTCCATCTGCCAGGAGGCCTTCCTCAGCCTGATGGAGGTGGTGCAGGTTGTCGACACCCACTTGATTGAAGGTGCTAAGGACGAGGCGCTCACGCGCATCCGGGACCCAGCCGACTGGCTTGCTCTGGCCTAAGCATTACAGCTGGAGTACGCAATCTGGACTGAGGACCAGGATTTCTTTGGCATCAGCGTGGCCACCTGGACCACAGCAACGGTGGGATCATGGCGGATGCGGGGGAAGGCCATGGGTCAACGGTAAGAACAAAAGCACTGAATGCCTTGCTCCTAGATACGGTAGGACCCGATGTGAGGTGCTGATGCTCCGCGATCTCGTTCTGGCCATCGGCATCCCCCTGCTGATGCTGTGATTGTTGATTCTTTGTGCTCCAAGCACACCAGCGGCTCGACATTGTCTTTATCGGGTTGCTCGTTCTCGACTACCACGCGCATCCGGCAGCGCGGATTCTCCATCGGCGATACGACAAGACGTCTCGTCAGTGGAGACGGCGAGCTAATCCGAGTCGGGAACCTGCCGCACTGCTATCCTCAACCGCGTTAGGCCGCTTCCGTTTGAGCAGCTGCGGCAGATTGGCCTGCGGGGCGACCCATGACGACAACCACCGCTACGCTTGCGGCCTTGCGCTCCGGCAAGCTCCAGGGGATCAAGCGGCTGGATCTTCGCGGTGACCTGCAGGAATTCCCGCGGGAGATTTTCGCGTTAGCTGACTCACTCGAGGTTCTGGATCTTTCGGGTAACTCGTTATCTGAGCTCCCGGATGACATGTCGCGGTTGAGCAAGTTACGGGTGTTGTTCTGCTCGGAAAATCGCTTTGATCAGCTTCCTGAGGTGCTATCCACGTGCGTTCAACTTGAGATGGTTGGATTCAAGTCGAACCGCATCCGTGAACTGACAGCGGCTGCAATTTCTCCTAACTTGCGCTGGTTGATCCTTACGGATAATCAGATTGCTGCGCTTCCCGACTCCATTGGTAATTGTGCGCGTCTACAGAAATTGATGTTGGCTGGCAATCAACTCACCGATTTGCCGGAGGCGATGCGCGGCTGCGTCGGGCTCGAGCTGTTGCGCATTTCGGCCAACCGGTTCGAATTGTTGCC
>JBJTWP010000030.1:0-4644 GCA_046081805.1 Cyanobacteriota bacterium | reverse complement strand
AGCCGGTGTGCTCAGCCAGCAGCAGCAGCCGCAGCACCGGCTGGCCCACCGCCAGCGGCAGCAGCCAGCCCCAGAGCAGCAGGCCGTTCGCGGCCGGAATCGAGGCCAGCAGCAACACGCCGTACACGGCGAACTGGCGGCGGATCGAATCGCGCACCTGGGCTGCGGCCTCAGCGGGGATGTAGGGACAGCCGCGGAAGTCACCGGCCAGGCCGCGCCAGTGGCCCCGCAGCTTGCCGAGCCACCAGCCCGCGCCGCTCAGCTCCAGCAGGTAGGCGGCCAGGCTGGACGGGGCGGGATCCTCCAGCTCCGGGTCGAGACCGGGCTGGTGGGTGAAGCGGTGATGCCACTGGTGATAGCGCCGGTAGAAATCGGCGTTGTAGAAGCTCAGCACTCCGGCCCACCAGGCCACCGCATCACTCACGGAACGGCTGGCAAAGGCGGTGCGGTGGGCGCACTCGTGCATGGCGCAGAAGCTGAAGGCCAGGCCCAACCCCAGCAGCCCCAGCGCCACTAGCCGCAGGGGCCAGGGCAGCGAGGCCTGCCACCACACGGCGGCGCTCCCGGCGATCAGGGCGCCATGGGCGAGCAGCTGACGCCAGCCGGCGGCATCGCTGCGGCGGTTGAGCTGGGCCAGGCGCGACGCCTCGATCAGATCACCACCCGCAGCAGCCACAACCCATGCCATCCATCCTCACCATTGTGTTGCGCTGCTGCGGCGACCAGCCGTTCAGGTTGAACATCCATCGATACGATCCAGCACGACACCAGGTTGGGGCGAGCGATGACGGGCATGGAGACCGCCCCGGCGGGCGCCCAGGCAGACCGGGCCGGCGACCGTCCAGCCGCCCATGGGGGTGAGGCCCGCCGCCAGGCCCTGGTGGCATCGCTGCGCAGCCGCTTTGCCCGGGCCAGCGCCCGCGGTGACGCCGAGGCCAAACGGGCCCTGTTCCGGGAGGCGGTGTACCTGGGCATCCAGCCCGGTGAATTCAGTTAGGCCCCCCGGGCCAGCGCCTCCAGGCCGGGATCGAGCGAGCGCAGCCCGTCGGCCAGTTCTTCGCGCAGCGCCAGGAAGCCGGGCGTCATCCGCAGCTGCCGCAGGTTGCTGCGATCCAGGTTCACCTCCACCGTGCGCACGATGCGCCCGGGCCGCGGCGCCAGCATGTGCACCCGCCCCGCCAGCAGCAGGGCCTCCTCCAGGTCGTGGGTGATCAGCAGGGCCGTGAGTCCGGTGCGGCGCCACAGCCCGTGCAGGAACTCCTGCATCGATTCGCGGATCTGCAGATCGAGGGCGCCGAAGGGTTCATCCAGCAGCAGCACCTGGGGTTCGGCGGCCAGGGCCCGGGCGATCGCCACCCGCTGCTGCATGCCGCCCGAGAGCTCCCGCGGCAGCCGCCGCGCCGCATCGGCCAGCCCCACCACCTCGAGGAAATAGGCCGTGCGCTCGCGCACTTCCTGGCGGGGCCGCCCCTGCAGCTCCATCCCGAAGGCCACGTTCTGGGCGGCGCTGAGCCAGGGGTAGAGGCTGTACTTCTGAAACACCATGCCCCGGTCGGAGCCCGGGCCCCGCACGGGCTGGCCGCCCAGCGTGATCACACCGGTGCTGGGTTGGTCGAGGCCCGCCACCAGGCGCATCAGGGTCGATTTGCCCGAGCCGGAGCTGCCCACCAGCGCCACGAACTCGCCGGTGTCCACGCTGAACTGGAGATTCTCCAGCACCAGCTTCGCGCGCGACCCCACACCGAAGCGCTTGGACACCTTGTCGACGTGCAGATGCATGGCAGCGGCGTCAGTTGGCCCAGGCGCAGCTGCGGCGCATGAGCAGGCGAAAGCTCAGGTCGATCGCCAGGCCGATCAGCCCGATCACGATCAGGCCCAGGAAGATGTCATCGGTGCGCAGGAAGCGCTGGGCCATGGAGATGCGTTTGCCCAGCCCTTCGGTGGCGGCCACCAGTTCAGCCACGATCACCAGATTCCAGGCGGCAGCCATGTTGATGCGGTAGGCATCGAGCACCTGGGGGGCGATGCAGGGCGTGATCACCCGGGTGAGCACCTGGCCCTGGCGGCCGCCGAGGGTGAGTGCGGTTTCAATCAGTTCGTGGGGCACGAATTTCACCGCATCCATGATCATCAGGGTGTTGAAGAACAGGGTGCCGATGAAGATCAGCAGCACCTTGGGCAGCTCCCCCAGGCCGAAATAGATGATCAGCAGCGGAATGAAGGCAGGGGCCGGCATGTAGCGGATCAGGCCGAGCAGCGGCTCCAGCAGCCGGCAGACCACCCGGTTGGTGCCCATGGCGATCCCGAGCGGCAGGGCCACGGCGGCCGAGAGCCCGAAGCCGGCCGCCACCCGGCCCAGGCTGGCTGTGATGTCGCCCAGCAGCAGTCCTTGCTGGGCCTGCCGCTGACCGGCTTGCCACACCGCCGCCGGGCTGGGCAGGAACAGGGGGTTCACCGCGCCACTGGCGGTGAGCGCACTCCAGAGGAGCACCACCGCGGTCACGCCGGTGAGGCCCAGCACCCATGGGTGGCTCAGCCAGGAGCGACCCATCACTTCACGGCAGCGACGAACTGGGGCTGGAGCAGACCCTCCAGATCGGGCGGCGTGGCGGCCAGGCCCGCCTCCTGCAGGAAGCTGCTGATCTGCTGAGCGGCGTAGGGCAGCGACTTCATCGTGGTGCCGGGCTCGAACGCCTGCCGGTTCTGCTCGAGCGTGAGAATCGTGGTGCCGGCGTCGTAGGCCTTGTAATCGGCCTCGCTCACCCCGGCGCGCTTGGCCATGATCGCCAGGCTGGGGCCAGGCTCGGCCTGGATGGTCCTGAGGGTGCTGAACCAGGCGTCCACCAGCTTCTGCACCGTCTCGGGGTGCTGGGCCACAAACTCTTTGCGGCACACCAGGTGGTCGCTGATCGCGCCGGGGAACTCTTTTGAGGAAAACAGGGTGGTGCTGCCCGGGCGCTTCAGGGCCTGGGTTGTGAAGGGGGCGAACACGCCCACCGCATCCACCTTCCCGGCCACGAACGCCGCGGCGGCGGCACCGGTCTCCAGCGGCACGAAGGTGATGTCCTTGGCGCTGAGGCCGGCCTTCTCGAGGCCCAGCAGCAGCAGGTAGTGGTCGACCGTGCCCTCCTCGGCCGCCACCCGCTTGCCCTTCAGCTCGGCCACGGACCTGATGCCGGGGGCCGCGATGATCTGGTCGTTGCCGGTGGAGTAGTCGTTGGTGAGCACCACCTGCAGCGCGGCACCGCCGGCCACCGAGCTGATCGTGTCGCCCAGGGTCTGGCTGTTGCAGTCGAGCTGGCCGGCATTGAGGGCGTTGATCGAATCGAGGTAGCCGTCAAACCACTGCAGGCTCACCGGCGTGCCGAACAGGCCCTTTTCCTCCGTCAGCTTCCACGGGAACCACCCCGGCCAGGCGCTGTAGCCCACCCGCACCGGGGTGTCGGCGGCGGGGGGTTTGCAGGCGGTGAGGGCGCTGGCACCAAGGCCGAACAGCAGCAGGGTGGCCGCCAGGCGGGCGCGCAGGACGTGGGGTCTGGTCATGGCGGTGAGAGGTGTGTGGAGGGGCGCGATTCAGTGGGCATGGGCATGGGCACTGGCATGGAGAGGGGCGTGTGCGGGCACGGGAGCGTGGGCAGCACCGGGCTGGGCGGCCTGGGTGAGGGCCCGCTGCTGCCGCAGCCAGGCATGCCAGGCGTCGAGCCCCTCACCGCTGGTGGCCGAGACGCGGATCACCGTGGCGCGGGGATTCACCTGAAGGATGTGGGCCTCGATCCGCTCCACCTCCACCGGCAGATAGGGGAGCAGTTCGGTCTTGGTGATCAGCACACAGTGCGCTTCGCGGAACATCACCGGGTACTTGAGGGGCTTGTCGTCGCCCTCGGTGACGCTGAGCAGCGCCACCTTGCGGTGCTCGCCCACCTCGAACTCGGCGGGGCACACCAGGTTGCCCACGTTCTCCACCCAGAGGATGTCGAGCGATGCCGGATCGAGGCGCTGCTTCAGCAGCTTCAGCCCGCCGCTCACCATGGCCGCATCGAGGTGGCAGGCCCGCCCGGTGGTGATCGGCACCACCGGCACCCCCACCGCCTCCAGCCGCTCGGCATCGAGCTGGGTGGTCATGTCACCCTCCAGCACCGCCATGGCGAACTCGGGCGCCAGGGCGGCCAGGGAGCGCTCCAGCAGGGAGGTCTTGCCGGCGCCGGGGCTGCTCATCACGTTGAGGCAGAGCAGTCTCCAGCTGTCGAAGTGCTCGCGGTTGTGCTCGGCCTGGTGCTGGTTCGCGGCCAGCAGGTTCAGGCCGAGGCTGTCTTCCAGGGGCATGTGCATGGCCGTCAGAGCGCGGGAGCGGTGGTGAGGGTGGTGGGGGGAGAGGAATGGGCGGTATTGCCGGCTGGCTCCGGAGCGTCGAGCCTGTAATCCACCGAGCGGATCCGCAGTTCGCGGCCGCTCACGATCTCCTCCATCGGGTGGTGGCAGCAGGGGGAGCGGTAGGCCGCTTCCGGCGTGGGGGAGTAGGTGCTGTGGCACACCACGCATCTCCCCCGCAGCGGCACGGGCTCGATCACCAGTTCGGCGCCGTCGAGCCAGCTGTCCCGCACGGCCGCCCGCCAGGTGAACACCAGCTGATCGGGTTCCACGCAG
>JBJTWP010000029.1:0-2545 GCA_046081805.1 Cyanobacteriota bacterium | reverse complement strand
GGCCCCATCGGTGGGCAGCTTGGTGAGGGCTGCCTTGGCCGAGCCGGCCATCAGCGGCAGCAGGCCGGCCCCGAAGGCCAGCAGCATCACGGCGTAGCGCTTCAGTTCCGGGTCCTGAACCCTCGCCAGCCCCTTGGTGCGCCAGCGATTGAAGACAGCGAGCGGGGTGGGACCACCGCCCGCGAGGGGAACCTGGGCCATGGAGGAGAAGGGCCTCTGCATGGGTTGCGTCGGTCACGCTCCTACCGGCAGCGGAGGCCGCCGGTAGCCGTCGCAACCATCCAGGAGCGAACTGCGCGGTTAGCAACGAAACGTTCGGATTGGGGCTGGACTCTGGTGACGACGACGATCAAGGTCACCCGGCATGGGCGTTGGCGTGACCAGGAGCACGCGAGCTGGTGGTTCAGCCCCCGCATAGCGTGAAGCAGCGCTGCATGGGTTCGTTGACCCGTCCGTCCACGGTCGCCTGGCACGCCCTGGCCCCGGCCCAGTGCCTGGAGCAGCTCCAGGCCAGCCCCGAGGGCCTCAGCACGGCAGAGAGTGCCCGCCGCCTGGCGGAGAGCGGCCCCAACCGGCTGGTCCTGAAGGAGGGCCGCAGCAGCCTGCAGATCCTCTGGGATCAGTTCAGCAACGTGATGCTGATCATGCTGCTGGCGGTGGCGGTGGTGTCGGCCGCCGTGTCGCTGCACCAGCGGGAATTCCCCAAGGACGCGATCGCGATCCTGGTGATCGTGGTGCTCAACGGCCTGCTGGGCTACCTGCAGGAGAGCAAGGCCCAGAAGGCCCTGCTGGCCCTGCGCGACATGGCCCAGCCCCTGGTGCAGGTGCGCCGCGATGGCCAGTGGCAGCGCCTCGCCAGTGATCTGCTGGTGCCGGGCGATCTGATCCGGCTGGAGGCGGGCGACCGGGTGCCCGCCGATGCCCGCCTGCTGGAAGTGGCGGAGCTGGGGGTGAGTGAGGCGGCCCTCACCGGCGAGGCCGAAGCCGTGTTCAAGCGCGCGGAGCTGGTGTTCGAGGCGAGCACCCCCGTGCTGGAGCGCCAGAACTGCCTGTTTCAGGGCACCGAGGTGGTGCGCGGCCGCGGCGTGGCGGTGGTGAGCGCCACCGGCATGGCCACCGAGCTGGGCCAGATCGCCGAGCTGATCAACACGGCCGGCGGCGAGGAGACGCCGCTGCAGCAGCGCCTCGACGGCCTGGCCAAGGTGCTGGTGGGCAGTTCCCTGGCCCTGGTGGCGGTGGTGGTGGCCCTGGGTCTGCTGCTCGGGCAAGACCCGCTGAATCTGCTGGAGGTGTCGCTGTCGATGGCGGTGGCGATCGTGCCGGAGGGGTTGCCGGCGGTGATCACCGTCACCCTGGCGATCGGCACCCAGCGCATGGTGCGCCGCGCCGCCCTGATCCGGCGTCTGCCGGCCGTGGAGGGCCTGGGCTCGGTCACGGTGATCTGCTCCGACAAGACGGGCACCCTCACCCAGAACCGTCAGGTGGTGCAGGAGCTGCGGCTGGGCACCAGCAGCGTGGCCGTGGGCGGCCAGGGCTACGTGCCCGTGGGCGCCTTCACCGCCAGCACCCTGGCAGCTCCTGCGGGGGCGGCCCCGGGTGCAGCTCCAGGCGCGCAGCACTTGCTGCTGCAGGCCGGTGTGCTCTGCAGCGACGCCGAGCTCAAGCAGAACGCCGATGGCAGCTGGGAGCTGCTCGGCGATCCCACCGAGGGCGCCCTCTCGGTGGTGGCCCAGAAGCAGGGCATCGACGACTTCGAGCTGCGCAGCCATTTCCAGCGGGTCGCCGAGATTCCGTTCAGCTCCGAGCGCCAGCTGATGGCCGTGTGGATCGAGGATCCCCGCGCCGAGCTGCAGGCGCCCCTGGGCCCCAGCGCGGAGGGCTCGAGCCGGCTTCTGGTCAGCAAGGGCGCGCCTGAGGTGATCATCGCCACCTGCAACCGCTGGCTCGACGGCGATGGGGTGGTGCTTCTCAGCCCCGAGCAGCGCGAGTGGTGGCTGGAGCAGGCCCGCCAGCTGGCGGCATCGGGCCTGCGGGTGCTGGCCTTCGCCTGCGCGCCGCACCATCCCAGCCCCGAGCGCGAGCTGGAGCAGCAGGTGCTGCTGGGTCTGATGGCCCAGCTCGATCCGGCCCGCCCGGAGGTGACCCAGGCCGTGGCCACCTGCCGCAAGGCCGGCATCCGGCCCGTGATGATCACCGGCGACCACCCGCTCACGGCCCGGGCGATCGGCGCCACGATCGGCCTCACCGATGCCGATGGCGAGGTGGTGCTGGGCCGGGAGCTGGAGAGCTGCGACGACCGCCAGCTGCAGCAGGTGGTGGCCCGCTGCAACGTGTACGCCCGGGTGCCGCCGGAGCAGAAGCTGCGCATCGTCAAGGCCCTGCAGGCCAATGGTCAGATCGTGGCGATGACCGGCGACGGCGTGAACGACGCCCCGGCCCTCAAGCAGGCCCACATCGGCGTGGCCATGGGCATCACCGGCACCGAGGTGAGCAAGGAGGCCGCCGACATGGTGCTGCTCGACGACAACTTCGCCACGATCGTGAA
>JBJTWP010000028.1:0-3202 GCA_046081805.1 Cyanobacteriota bacterium | reverse complement strand
CCCTTGCCTGCCGCGTCGGGTTCAGGCGCCCCTCGCTGCGTCAACGTCCAGGAGGCCAAGACGCACCTCTCGTCCCTGTTGGCCAGGGTTGCGGCCGGCGAGCGCATCGTGCTGGCCCGCCATGGCAAGCCCATCGCCCAGCTGGTGCCGCTCGATCCCAGACCGCGCCGGCAGCTTGGTTTCCTGCAGGGAAGCGTGGATGAGGCCTTCTTCGAGCCCCTGCCCAACGACGAACTGGAGCGCTGGGGCTGATGAAGCTGCTGCTCGACACCCATGTGTTGCTCTGGGCCCTGCTGGAACCCCAGAAGCTCTCCCCTGAGTTGGGCAATGCCCTGGAGGACAGCGACAACGTGCTCGTCGTCAGTGCCGATTCCGCCTGGGAGATCGCCACGAAGTGGAGGTTGGGAAAACTGCAGCACGCCAGATCCGTTGTCGACAACTACGCCATGGCCCTGCACCGTCTGGCTGCGGTCGATCTGCCGATCAGCGCTGCCGTGGCCCGACAGGCCGGCCTCTGGGCCGTGCCGCACCGAGATCCCTTTGATCGTCTGCTGGCGGCCCAGGCCAGGTCTGACGACCTCGTGTTGGCCAGCACGGATCCGGCGTTCGCCCAGTTCGAAGGGGTGGTGACCTTGGGGTAAGCGCTAGCACCACCGTGTTCCAGCCGATGTTCAACACGCTCCACCTGATGGTCATGGAGCAGTACAGCGAGCTCTGGACCGCCCTCGATGGGATCGCCGAGCGCATCCGCGCCCTCGGCTTCCCCGCCCCCTACGGCGGCACCGCCATCGCCTCGCTCAGCTCCATTCCCGAGAGCGGGGGAACCCCTGCCGCCCTGGAGATGGTGCGCGAGCTGGTGATGGGCCATGGGGCTGTGGCCCGTACGATCCGCACCGTCTTCACCCTGGCGGAGCAGGCCAACGACCAGCCCAGCGCCGATCTGCTCACCCAGCGATTGCAGATCCACGAGAAGACGGCCTGGATGCTCAGGAGCCTGCTGGAGGGTTGAGCCGCCGCCGCTGTACCACCGGCCGCCGCTGACGCGACGCGGCCGCCAGCTGTGATGCCCATGCCGGAGGCCGGCCTCGCGCCGACGTGCCGCGCCGACGGGATGGGCCCCACAGCGGCAGGAGGCTTGGTGACGATTGGTAAGTTGAAGGGTCACCCAGGCCGCCATGAGCAAATTTGTCTTCGTCACCGGTGGTGTGGTGTCGAGCATCGGCAAGGGGATCGTGGCCGCCAGCCTGGGGCGGCTGCTGAAGAGCCGCGGCTACAGCGTGTCGATCCTCAAGCTCGATCCCTACCTGAATGTGGATCCGGGCACGATGAGCCCCTATCAGCACGGTGAGGTGTTTGTCACCGGCGACGGCGCCGAGACCGACCTGGACCTGGGCCATTACGAACGCTTCACCGACACGCCGATGTCGCGCCTGAACAGCGTGACCACCGGCTCGATCTACCAGGCGGTGATCAACAAGGAGCGCCGCGGCGACTACAATGGCGGCACAGTGCAGGTGATTCCCCACATCACCGGTGAGATCCGCGAGCGCATCCACCGGGTGGCCGCCAATTCCGGCGCCGACGTGGTGATCACCGAGATCGGCGGCACCGTGGGCGACATCGAGTCGCTGCCGTTTCTCGAGGCCATCCGCGAATTCCGCAATGATGTGGGGCGCCACGACAGCGCCTATGTGCATGTCACCCTGCTGCCCTACATCGGCACCTCGGGCGAATTGAAAACCAAGCCCACCCAGCACTCGGTGAAGGAGCTGCGCTCGATTGGCATCCAGCCGGATGTGCTGGTCTGCCGCAGCGACCGGCCGGTGAGCGATGAGCTGCGGCGCAAGATCGGCGGCTTCTGTGGCGTGTGCGAGCGGGCCGTGATCCAGGCCCTCGACGCCGACAGCATCTACGCCGTGCCGCTGGCGATGGAGCAGGAGGGCCTGTGCAGCGAGGTGCTGGATGTGCTCCAGCTCCCTAACCACGGCAGCGACATGGCCGGATGGTCGGAGCTGGTCGCCAAGCTGCGTCACCCCGGCCCGGCGGTGAAGGTGGCCCTGGTGGGCAAGTACGTGCAGCTCAACGACGCCTACCTCTCCGTGGTGGAGGCGCTGCGCCACGCCTGCCTCGATCGCGATGCCTCCCTGGATCTGCACTGGATCTGCGCCGAGCAGATCGAGAGCCAGGGTGCAGAGGCGCTGCTGGCCGGCATGGAGGCCGTGGTGGTGCCCGGTGGGTTTGGCCACCGCGGCGTCGATGGCAAGGTGGCGGCGATCCGCTGGGCCCGGGAGCAGCGCGTGCCCTTCCTGGGGCTGTGCCTCGGCATGCAGTGCGCGGTGATCGAGTGGGCCCGCAACCAGGCCGGCCTCAGCGGCGCCACCAGCGCCGAGCTCGATCCCGACACCCCCCATCCGGTGATTCACCTGCTGCCTGAACAGCAGGACGTGGTGGATCTGGGGGGCACCATGCGCCTGGGGCTCTACCCCTGCCGCCTGGCCCCCAGCACCGTGGCCCACCGCCTCTACGACGACGAGGTGGTCTATGAGCGCCACCGTCACCGCTATGAGTTCAATAACGCCTACCGGAACCTGTTCCTCGAATCGGGCTATGTGATCAGTGGCACCTCCCCCGATGGTCGGTTGGTGGAGCTGATCGAACTGAAGAACCACCCCTTCTTCACCGCCTGCCAGTACCATCCGGAATTCCTGTCGCGGCCGGGGAAACCCCATCCGCTGTTCCGGGGATTGATCGAGGCAGCCCAGACCAGACAAACCTGATGCACCAGAGAAACCTGACGCGGCACCTCCCCGGCCAGGGGCCGGGCTGCCCCCACCGCCGAACCCCCGGCAGTGGGGCTGAATCTCCAGGGCCCCGCTCCCCACTCCCGGGAAGCCAGGCTGTCTGGGCAGCCTGGGTTCAGACAGCAGTCCTTGACTCGGGCCGCCCCACTGGCTTGGAAGCGTGACAAACGGTATCAAGGCCGTTGACGGAAGGACCGCGCCCTGAGATTGTAGAAATATCGCTTAGTAAGCTGGTGAAACAGACCAGCTTGAACCAATGACTTTAACCGAAGCACTTGTGGCCAGTCTGAGTCCCGTGAGTGCAATCGATCAGCTCTACACATTCACATATTACTACGGAAGCTACGGAAGTGGCGATTATTACAGTGGATTCGGCTACGCTAGTGCTGGCACTTACTATG
>JBJTWP010000027.1:0-2631 GCA_046081805.1 Cyanobacteriota bacterium | reverse complement strand
TTCAGCCGCACCGAGCTGGCTCAGAAGCTGGACCGTCATCAGATCGGCAACCGTATGCTGTTTGGAGGCAACCTGCTGCGCCAGCCGGCCTTTGTGCAGTTGCGTGCGGATCGGCCTGATGCGCTGCAGGTGGTGGGCGAGATGGATGGCTCTGACGAGATCATGAACAGCACGCTGTTTCTGGGCACCTATCCCGGGCTCACCGAGGCGATGCTGGCCCGGGAGATTGAGGTGATACGGAACTTCTGTCAAAGCTGAGCAGAAGGATGGAGCTCGATGGCATAATGAGATCACCTGTGGAGGAGTGGCGTGCCATCACTGAGCCTGAGGGGGCTGTCGGACCAGACCTATGAGGGTTTGCGGCAGCTCGCAATCCGTAACCACCGCAGCATGCAGGAGCAGGTGCGCCTCCTGATTGAGCGGGAGGTGCGTTACGCCCAGGTGGGCGCTGTGGATCGGGCACGGCAATGGCGTTCGGTGCTGGCAGAGCGAAATTTTTCCAATCTGGCTGCAGACATTCAGGCCGACCGGAGCCGCTGAAGCAATGACCGCAGCGGCTCCGAGCCAAACCGATGTATTTGTACTCGATACCTCTGCCTTGCTGAGGTTTTATCTGGCTGATGGACCGCTGCCACCCTCGTTGGAGCCCGCGATCCAGCGAGGGTGTACTGGCGATGCCTTGCTGTTGGTTCCAGACCTCTGCCTGCTCGAATGCACTTCGGCACTGTTGAAACAGGTGCAGCGCCAACTGCTCAGTGTCGATGAATGTCGTGCAATCCTGGCGGATGTGTTGCAGCTACCTCTCCGGCCTACCAGCTCCAGCGATGTTGCTGCTGCAGCCCTTGATCAAGCCATTGCCTTTTCATTGAGTGTGTATGACGCCAGCTACCTGGCTCTGGCGCTCAAGCATGGCGCTCAGTTGATTACCGCAGACAAGCAACTCGCCCGGGCAGCCGCTTCGCTTGGCTGTCTGGCGGATCCAGGATTTTTTGTCTGATTGCATCTGCAATCTTTACTGTGACCAATCGCAGCATAGGAGAACGATGGATCTTTCTCAAAACCTGACAACCCAACTGAAGGACATGGAGCGCCTGGTGGATGCTGAGACGGGTACCATCCTGTTCCATCATCCCACCTTGCGTGGCATCCCTGATCTGGTTGTTGATGGAGATGGATACACCCTGGAATTCACTGGCCCTACCTTGCTGTGCCTCGATATCAGTGAATCCACAGGTATGGCCCGGCTTCTGGCTGATCCTGTCAAAGCCCAGTTGCCTGTTGGAGGTTGAGAAAACGCTAAACCTCTCTTCCCAGGGCGCGTGCTTACCACATATAAACTTCATTACCGCTAACCAGGCCTGATCCCGACCGAGCTGGCCCAGGAGCTGGACCGCCATCAGATCGGCAACCGCATGCTCTTCGGCGGCAACCTGCTGCGGCAGCCCGCCTTTGTGCAGCTGCGTGCGGATCGGCTCAAGGCGCTGCGGGTGGTGGGGGAGATCCAGCTCAGGGCCCGACGCAACCTGCGCTGAGAGGCACGCATCAATCTGGCGGCGCTGGCCAAGGAGGAGGGACCCCAGCTGAACCTGGCCCGCACGAGCGAGCCCCCCGCAAGCATGCCAAGATGGCGGTGTTAACTCCATTTCGGCTGCGGAAATGGCGGTGGTGCGGCGATTGTTGCAGCCTCCGGCCGGTGGCTTCTTTCTGTTCGGCCCGCGCGGCACCGGCAAGTCCACCTGGCTGGCGGAGGTCTTCCCGGAGGCCCTGCGCTTCGATCTGCTGGCACCGGATGTGCTGCGAGCCCTTCAGGCCCGGCCCGAGCGGCTGCGGGAGCGGCTCGCCGCCGCTGCCGGCGCCGACACGGTTGTCATCGACGAAATCCAGAAGGCGCCCCAGCTGCTGGATGTGGTCCACGCGCTGATCGAGGAGCAGCCCGCGCTGCGCTTCGTGCTCACCGGCTCCAGCGCCCGCAAGCTCCGCCATGGCGCCGCCAATCTGCTCGGCGGTCGGCTGGTGGCGGCCTCGATGCCGCCCTTCATGGCGGCGGAACTGGGAGAGGCCTTCAACCTCGAACGAGCCCTTCAGATCGGGTTGGTGCCCCTGATCTGGCAGGCCGCCGATCCCCAGGCCAGCCTGGCCGCCTATGCCTCCCTCTACCTGCAGGAAGAGGTGCAGGCCGAGGCGCTGGTGCGCCAGATCGGTGATTTCGCACGTTTCCTGGAGGTGATCAGCTTCTCCCAGGCCAGCCAGCTCAACCTCGCCTCCCTGGCCCGTGAGGCCGAGATCCCGCGCAAACGCGCCGAAAGCTATCTGTCGATTCTTGAGGATCTGCTGCTGGCCTTTCGCCTGCCGGTGTTTCAACGCCGAGCCCAGCGGCAGCTGGTGCAGCATCAGAAGTTTTTCTACTTCGATGCCGGCATCTATCGCGCCCTGCGTCCTCGGGGCCCGCTCGACACGCCGGCAGACATTGACGGCATGGCCCTGGAAACACTCGTGGCCCAGCACCTGCGCAGCTTCTGCCAGCTGCGGCGCCGCGGCGACACCCTCAGCTTCTGGCGCACGCGGGCGGGGCTGGAGGTGGATTTCGTGCTCTACGGCCCCGATCGCTTCTGGGCGATCGAGGTGAAGCGC
>JBJTWP010000026.1:0-4471 GCA_046081805.1 Cyanobacteriota bacterium | reverse complement strand
CCCGGGCGGCGGGCCGCTCCGCCTGGCCGAGGAACACCGGCTTGAACGGCAGCATCCCGGCGATGGTGAGCAGCACCGTGGGGTCGTCGGGGATCAGGGAGGCGCTGGGCAGGCGCCGGTGCTGGCGCTGCCCATAGAAATCGAGAAAGGCCGCGCGGATCTCGGCACCGCTGCGGGGGCGCCGAGATCCGGCGTGGGTGGCGGCGGAAGCGGCGGCAGCCATGGCTGGAGCGGAACAACCCTTGAACGGGCATGATCGCCCAGCGCAGGCAGCCGCCCGGCCGATCCACGTGGCAACGCCCTCCCCTGATCAGAGCGAGCACCGGGCGCGGCTGCGGCTGCGCTCGATCGGCTGGGCTCTGCTCGGCGCTGGGGCGGCGGGTGCCATCGGGCTGCTGCTGAGTGGTCCGGCGCCTGCCCTGGAGCCCGCCCTGAGGGCCGGCGGTTGTGGCTTCTTCTATGGGCTGCTGGCCTTTCACCTGCAGCGGGTCGACCCCGGCGACAGCCATCTGCAGGCCGGACTGGTGGGCGCCGTCTGCGCCTTTCGCAGCCTGGCGGACCCGCTGGACTGGGCCCGGAGCCCGTCGCAGGTGATGATGGGCGCTGTACATGAGTGGCTGCCGCACTGGCTGCCCCTCATCGGCAGTGCCCTGCTCCTGCATGCAGCGCAGCGGCAACTGCCAGCACTCCGGCCCTGATGAGCCTGCTGCACGCCACCTGGCTGTTTCCCCCCGAGGGTTCGGGCGGTCGCCTGCTGTTGTGGGCCGATACCTGGCGCGTGGCGCAGCCGGTCACACCCCAGCGCAATGCTGCGGAGCATCCCTTTGCCCTCAGCGTCGACGACCTGGCCGCCTGGCTCGACGACAACGACCTGTGGTCGGAGGCCCTGCGCCCCGCCAGCGCCACCCTCACCCTGCCCAGCCGCAGCGCCAGCTTGAAGGGCACCAGGCGCAGCGCCACCGCCGCCTGGTGCGGCCTGCCCCTCCAGGCCGGCGAACCGATTCCCCGGACCATGGAATGGTGGCCCTGGCAGGTGGAGGGCCTGGCCCTCAAACCCGCTGCGGCCGGGGAGTGGCTCAGCCGCCTGCCCCTCTCGGGCGACCATCCCGAGCTGGCCGACGACCTGCGTTGGTGGACCCATCTGCAGCGCTGGGCCCTCAGCCTGATCGCCCGCGGCCGCTGGCTGCCGCTGGTGGAGGAGGGCCGCGCCCGCTGGCTGCCGCTGCTCAACCGCGAAGACGACCGCCACCGGCTGGAGGAGCTCTCCAGCCGCCTGCCCCAGGTGGCCACCTGCGCCATCGGCGATGGCCGCCACCCCGAACCCGCCCTCACCTGCCGTCGCCCCGGCAGCGGTCGGCTGCGGGTGGCGAGCTTCCTGGAAACCCTGCTGGATGGCCAGCTGCGCGATGGCTTCCGCGGCGGAGCCGAGGATCTCGATCCCCTGCTGGCGGCCTGGCAGAAGGCCCTGGGCACCGGTGAGGGCCAGCTCAGGCTCGATGCGGAAGACATCGAACGCCTGGAGGTGGCCACCCACCACTGGCGCGAGGCCGTGGCCGGCAGGGTGGCGGCGGCGCGAGCCTGCCTGGAGCTCTCCACCCCACTGGAGGGGGAAGAGCTGTGGGGCCTCAGCTTCTCCCTGCAGGCCGAGGCCGACCCCAGCCTCAGGGTGCCGGCGGCGGCGGTGTGGGTTGTGGGGGATCGCACGCTGCAGCTGGGGGAGATTGCCGTGCCCCTGCCCGGTGAGCTGCTGCTGGAGGGTCTGGGCCGGGCCCTGACGGTGTTTGAACCGATCGAGCGGGGCCTGGATTCGGCCACCCCCGAGAGCATGCAGCTCACGCCGGCTGAGGCCTTCGTGCTGGTGCGCACCGCCGCCGCCCGTCTGCGGGATGTGGGGGTGGGCGTGGTGCTGCCCCCCAGCCTCTCGGGCGGCCTGGCCAGCCGGCTCGGGCTGGCGATCGTGGCCGAGTTGCCCAGCCAGTCGCGGGGCTTCACCCTCGGTGAAAGCCTGGAGTGGACCTGGGAGTTCATGATCGGCGGCGTCACGCTCAACCTGCGCGACCTGGAGAAGCTCTCCGCCAAGCGCAGCCCGCTGGTGCAGCACAAGGGCGCCTGGATCGAGCTGCGCCCAAGTGATCTGAAGAATGCCGAGCGCTTCTGCGCCGCCGACCCCGGCCTCAACCTCGACGACGCCCTGCGGCTCACCGCCAGCGAGGGCGACACCTTCCACCGCCTGCCGGTGCATGCCTTCACCGCCGGCCCGCGGCTGCAGGCCGTGCTGGAGCAGTACCACCAGCAGAAGGCGCCCGATCCACTGCCGGCCCCGGAGGGCTTCGCCGGCCAGCTGCGGCCGTATCAGGAACGGGGCCTGGGCTGGCTGGCGTTCCTGCACCGCTTCGATCAGGGCGCCTGCCTGGCCGACGACATGGGCCTGGGCAAGACGATCCAGCTGCTGGCCTTCCTGCAGCACCTCAAGGCCGAGCAGGAGCTCAAGCGCCCGGTGCTGCTGGTGGCGCCCACCTCCGTGCTCACCAACTGGAAGCGCGAGGCCCACGCCTTCACCCCCGAGCTGCAGGTGCGTGAGCACTACGGCCCCCGCCGCCCCTCCAGCCCCGAGGCCCTGAGGAAGGCGCTCAAGGAGGTGGATCTGGTGCTCACCAGCTACGGCCTGCTGCAGCGCGATGCCGAACTGCTGGAGACCATCGACTGGCAGGGCGTGGTGATCGACGAGGCCCAGGCGATCAAGAACCCCAACGCCAAGCAGTCGATGGCCGCCCGCGACCTGGGTCGTCCCGCCAGGGGCAGCCGCGGCGTGCGGTTCCGCATCGCCCTCACCGGCACGCCGGTGGAGAACCGGGTGAGCGAGCTGTGGGCCCTGATGGACTTCCTCAACCCGCGCGTGCTCGGCGATGAGCCCTTCTTTCGCCAGCGCTACCGCCTGCCGATCGAGCGCTACGGCGACATGGCATCCCTGCGCGACCTCAAGGCCCGGGTGGGGCCCTTCATCCTGCGGCGGCTGAAGACCGACAAGTCGATCATTTCCGACCTGCCCGAGAAGCTGGAGCTGCGTGAATGGGTGGGGCTCAGCCCCGAGCAGCGCAAGCTCTACAACCGCACCGTGGAGGAAAGTCTCGATGCGATCGCCCGGGCGCCCCTGGGGCAGAAGCACGGCCAGGTGCTGGCCCTGCTCACCCGGCTGAAACAGGTGTGCAACCACCCGGCCCTGCTGCTGGGTGAGAGTGCCGACAACGCGATCGGCGGCAACGGCACCAGTGGCTTCGCGGCCCGCAGCGCCAAGGTGCAGCGGCTCGAGGAAATCCTCGAGGAGGTGATCGAAGCGGGTGATCGGGCCCTGCTGTTCACCCAGTTCGCCGAGTGGGGCCTGCTGCTGAAGGCCCACCTGGAGAAACGCTGGCGCCAGGAGGTGCCGTTCCTCTACGGCAGCACCAGCAAGAGCGAGCGCCAGGCGATGGTGGATCGCTTCCAGGACGACCCCCGCGGCCCCCAGCTGTTCCTGCTGTCCCTGAAGGCGGGTGGGGTGGGCCTCAACCTCACCCGCGCCAGCCATGTGTTTCACATCGACCGCTGGTGGAACCCGGCCGTGGAGAATCAGGCCACCGACCGCGCCTACCGCATCGGCCAGCAGAACCGCGTGCTGGTGCACAAGTTCATCACCAGCGGCTCGGTGGAGGAAAAGATTGACCAGATGATCCGCGAGAAGTCGAAGCTGGCGGACGAGATCATCGGCTCCGGCGAAGACTGGCTGGGGGGACTGGAGCTGGGCCAGCTGCGGGACCTGGTGGCCCTGAGCGACCCATGAGCCTCGACCTCTACTGCGAACGGCTGGGGCCAGGCCTGCTGGCCGAACCCGTCAACGCCGTGACCAACGCCGCCTTCTTGCTCGCGGCCTGGTGGATTCGCTCCCGGACCCAGCGCCTGGGGGTGGCAGGCGAGCGCGGCGTCACCGGCCTCACCGCGTTGGTGGTGGCGATCGGTGTGGGCAGCACCTTGTTCCACACCTTCGCCACACCCTGGGCGCTGCTGGCCGATGTGCTGCCGATCCTGCTCTTCCAGCTGCTCTTTCTCTGGATCTACCTGCGCCGCCGGGCCGCCGTGGGCCCTGCACTGGCCCTGGTGCTGGTGAGCCTGTTCCTGGCAGCAACCCTGGCCAGCCGCATGGTTCCGGAGCTGCTGAACGGCTCGCTGACCTACGCACCCACCCTCCTGGTGCTGCTGCTGTTGGGGTGGCGGGAGCTACGGCTCCATCACCGGCCCCAGCTGTTGCTGGCCGGTGTGGTGTTCTGCATCTCGCTGCTGATGCGCAGCGTCGATCTGGTGCTGTGTCCCTGGCTCCCGGCCGGCACCCATCTCTTCTGGCATCTGCTCAATGCGGTGGTGCTGGCCCTGGCCACCGCCGCCCTGCTGCCGGCCTCACCCAGGACTGATTCAACGCCGGGGCCAACGCCATCGGCCC
>JBJTWP010000025.1:0-10850 GCA_046081805.1 Cyanobacteriota bacterium | reverse complement strand
CCGCGGCTCACCACCACCTGGGTGCGCGCCAGGCCGAGGGGGCAGCGCCGACAGGCGTCGCAGGCGGCAACCAGGGCCTCCAGCTGGCGCGGCAACGCCGCTGGGCTCGCCGCCGGCTCACCGGGCTGCGCCTCGCCCGCCGGCACCTCGCCGCTCTGCACCGGGGCGGTCTGCACCGGGGCGAGGGCAAGTTGAACCGGGACGCCATCAACCGGTTCACACTGCTGCTGCGCTGGCTGCATGGCTGACCGCTGCTGGATGGCGATGGGCTGCAGCACCGCGATCTCCGCTGGCTGGCTGCAGCGGGGCATTCTGGCCGGGAGCGGCCGCAACCAATCCTGGCCAGCACAGGCATAGGGCAGGATGGCCCGATTGCTGGATCGGTGGCCGCAGCGATGCTCTCTGCCCGGGCCCAGGCGCTGCAGCCCTCCCTCACCCTCGCGATCGCCGCCAAGGCCCGCGCCCTCAAGACCGAAGGCCGCGATGTGTGCAGCCTGAGCGCCGGCGAACCGGATTTCGATACCCCGGCCTTCATCCGCCAGGCAGCGATCGAGGCCATGGAGCAGGGGCATACGCGGTATGGCCCCGTCGCCGGCGAACCGGCCCTGCGCGAGGCGATCGCGAGCAAGCTCAGCCAGGAAAACGGCGTCCCCACCACCAGCGATCAAGTGCTGGTCACCAATGGCGGCAAGCAGGCCCTCTACAACCTGTTTCAGGTGCTGCTCGACCCAGGCGACGTGGTGCTGCTGCCCTCTCCCTACTGGCTGAGCTACCCGGAGATGGCCGCCCTGGCCGGCGCTGCCACCACCACCATCCCCAGCTCTGCAGCCGAGGGGTTTCATCTCCAACCCGCCGCCCTCGAAGCGGCGATCACCCCCCGCAGCAAGCTGCTGGTGCTCAACAGCCCCGGCAATCCCACCGGGGCTGTGCTCAGCCGGGCTGAGCTGGAGGGGATCGCCGCGGTGCTGCGACGCCATCCCCATCTGGCGGTGGTCTGCGATGAGATCTATGAGTTCCTCACCGCGCCAGGCCATGAGCACCACAGCTTGGCGGCCATCGCCCCGGATCTGACCGATCGCATCTTCATCGCAAGCGGTTGCGCCAAGGGCTGGGCCATGACCGGCTGGCGCATCGGCTGGCTGGCGGGACCCACCGAGGTGGTGAAGGCCGCCAGTGCCCTGCAGAGCCAGAGCACCAGCAATGTTTGTAGCTTTGCCCAGTACGGCGCCCTGGCGGCAGTGCGTGCCCCGCGCGACTGCGTGCAGGCCATGGCGGCCAGCTTCACCGAACGACGCCAGCTGCTCAGCGAGGGGCTGCGGGCGATCCCCGGCATCGCCCTGTTGCCGCCAGAGGGGGCCTTCTACGCCTTCCCCGACGTGAGCCACTACGGCATCGATTCGATCACCCTCTGCAACCGCCTGCTGGATGAGCTGGGCCTGGCGGTGGTGCCGGGGGTGGCCTTCGGCGATGACCGCTGCATCCGCCTCTCCTGTGCCGCCTCACCTGCCAGCATCAGCGATGGCCTGGAGCGGCTGCGCCGCTTCCTGGCCTCCTTGTGACTCCCCCTTCTGTCATGCGTGTCCGAGAACGCCTGACCGCCGTGCTGGCGGGCCTCTCCATGGCCCTGCTTCCGGCGGTCCTTCCCTCCGTTCCTGCCGAAGTCCGGGCCCAGACCTCCGGCACCCCAGCCCAACAGCGGGGGCTGAAGGTGCTGCGGATCGGCGCCATCCCCGACCAGAACCCGGAAAAGCTGAATCGGCTCTACGGGCTGGTGGCCAACGAGCTCTCCCAGCAGCTGGGGGTCACGGTGAAGTACGTACCGGTCACCGACTACGCCGCGGCCGTGAGCGCCTTCCGCACCGGTGACCTGGATCTGGTGTGGTTTGGGGGCCTCACTGGCGTGCAGGCCAGCCGGCAGAAACCCGGCGCCCGGATGATCGCCCAGCGGGACATCGACGCCCAATTCTACACCGTCTTCATCGCCAATCCCCGCAGCGGCCTCAAACCGATCCGCACCATCGACCAGCTCAGCGAACTCAAGGGCAAGCGCTTCACCTTCGGCTCGGAGAGCTCCACCTCCGGCCGGCTCATGCCCCAGTTCTTCCTCAGCAAAGCCGGGGTGCAGCTGAAGGATTTCGCCGGCGGTGCTCCCGGCTTCAGCGGCAGCCACGACGCCACCATCGCCCTGGTGCAGAGCGGCGCCTACGAGGCCGGCGCCGTGAATGAGCAGGTGTGGAAGGCCAACCTGCGCAGCGGCAAGGCCAACCGCAGCAAGGTGGTTCAGATCTGGCGCACCCCCCCCTATCCCGACTACGTCTGGCTGGCCCAGCCCAACCTGGATCAGCGCTTCGGCAAGGGCTTCACCGCCAGGTTGCAGCAGGCGATCATCACCTGGCGACCCACGGATCCCGAGCAGAAGACGATCCTCGGCCTGTTCGGCGCCCAGCAGTTCACCAACGTGAACCCGGCGGGCTACAAGCAGATCGAGCAGGTGGGCCGTCAGATCGGCAAGATCCGCTGACGGCGGTGGCAGAGCCGGCGGTGCTGGAGCTGGAGTCGATCCAGGTGGCCGGGCGCTCGTCACCCCGCCTGGACGGGGTGACTCTCATCCTGCGCGCCGGCGAGCGGGTGGCGCTGATCGGCCCCAGCGGGGCTGGCAAGAGCACCCTGCTGGCGGTGGCCAACGGCCTGATCACCCCGTCAGGGGGTGCGGTGCGCTGGCTGGGGGAACGCCCGGCCCGAACCGGCAGCCACCGGCGCCGCCATCAGCAGGCCCGCATCGGCACGCTCTGGCAGGACCTGCGCCTGATCGAGGAGCTCAGCGTGCAGCAGAACATCAACGCCGCCAAGCTGGCCTTCTGGGGTTGGCCGCGAGCCCTGCTGAACCTGCTGCTGCCGCTCGACACCGGCGCCTGCGCCGCCCTGTTGGAGCGGCTCGATCTCGATCCCGCCCTGCTGAATCAACCCGTGGCGGCCCTCTCGGGTGGCCAGCGCCAGCGGGTGGCCCTGGCCCGGCTGCTGCGACAGGATCCCCTGCTGCTGCTGGCCGATGAACCCCTGGCCAGCCTGGATCCTCGCCTGGCCGATGACCTGCTGGCCCTGTTGCTCCAGCAGGCCACACCACCCCGGGCCCTGCTGCTGAGCCTGCACCGTCCCGATCTGCTGGGCGGCTTCGATCGGGTGCTGGGACTGCGCCAGGGCCGGGTGGTGCTGGACAGTCCCCCGGACACCCTCACGGCCGCCGGCCTGGAGGCGCTCTACGCCGGCAGCGCTGCGGCGCCATGAGCGACCGAGGTGGGGCCAGAGCTGAGGCAGGCAAGGGCGACCGGGGCTGCGACAGGCGAGCCAGCGCCGCCCCCCGGCTCGCTGCGCCCCTCTGGGTGCTGGCACCGGCCCTGGTGCTGCTGCCGGTGCTGCTGCTGCTGCCGAGTGTGGGCCATGGCGGCGGCTGGGACCTGATCGGCCAGTTCTGCAGCGCCGCCCTCACTCCCTCGCTCGATCCGCTGGTGCTCAGCTCGGCCGTGCAGGGGCTGGGCATCACCCTGGGGATCGCCCTGCTGGGCTGGGCCGCCAGCCTGCTGCTGGGGCTGGTGCTCGGGCTGCTGAGCTCCCGCACCGTCTGGCGCACCCTCAGCGGCAGCGCCTGGCCGGCCGCCTGGATCCGGCGGCTGCTGGCGGTGCCGCGGGCGATCCATGAGCTCCTCTGGGGCCTGCTGCTGCTGGCGCTGCTGGGACTGCGGCCCGCCGTGGCCATGGCCGCGATCGCCATCCCCTACGGCGCCCTGGTGGCCCGCATGACCAGCGACCTGCTGGATGCCTTGCCCACCCAGCGGCTGGAGGCCCTGCGGGCCGCCGGCGCCGGGTCGATCAGCGCCCTGCTGACGGCCCTGGGACCACCCCTGATGCCCCAGGTGATCAGCTACGGCGGCTACCGCCTGGAGTGCGCCCTGCGCAGCGCCACCCTGCTCGGGGTTTTCGGCCTGGGGGGCCTGGGCGCCGAACTGCGCCTCACCCTGCAGTCGCTCAATTTTCGCGAGCTCTGGACCGGCCTCTGGCTGTTGCTGGCCGTGATGCTGAGCCTCGAAACCCTGCTGGGGGCCCTGCGCCGCCGCTGGGGGATGCCCCAGCGGTTCGGCCTCAGCCGCAGCGGGGTGGGCCAGCGTGGTCGCGAGCTGCTGCTGGCCGTGCTGGCCCTGCTGCCCCTGCTGCTGCTGCTGGGCCGCGCCCTCGACATCGATCCGGCCGCCCTGCTGCAGCCCCATCCCCTGCCGCCATCGCCCCCGCCGGACTGGCGAACCCTGGCCGCCCTGCCCTGGCCAAGGCTGATCAGCAACACCGTGGTGCTGACGCTCACCGCCGCCGCATTGGCTGTCGGGGGGGCGCCGCTGCTGCTGCTGGCGATGCGCCCCTGGTGGTGGGGCCGAACCCTGGTGCGGCTGCTCTGGGCCCTGGGCCGCCTCTGGCCGCCGCCGCTCACGGCCCTGCTGCTGCTGTTCGTGCTCCAGCCGGGCATCCTCTGCGGCGCCCTGGCCCTGGCCTTCCACAACCTGGGCATCCTGGGGCGTCTGCTGCTGGAGGCCAGCGAGGCCGATGGCGACGCGACCGGCCGCACCCCGGCCGAGCAGGCCCTGGAGGCCAGCGGCAGTGGGGCCCGCCTGGCCCTGCTCTACGGGCGCTTCAGCAGTGTGGCCAGCAGCTATCTGGCCTACGGCGCCTACCGCGCCGATGTGATCCTGCGGGAGTCGGTGGTGGTGGGACTGGTGGGCGCCACCGGCCTGGGCAGCCAGCTGCTGGAGGCGTTGAGCTCCTTTGCCTGGGACCAGATCGCCGCCCTGATGCTCGCCTACACCAGCCTCACCCTGCTGGGTGAAGATCTGAGCGACCGGATCCGCCAGCGCCTGCTGGCCCGCGCCGCCTACCCGTCCCTGGTCGCCGCTTCCGCCCTCCCCGATGCCCGTCCCGCCTGATGATCCGGCCATCCCCCGCAAGCTGGTGGCCCTTGGCGACAGCGGGGTCTACGGCTGGGGGGATCCCGGTGAGGGCGGCTGGTGCGAGCGGCTGCGCCGCCACTGGATGGAGCTGCCGGGCGGGCCGGTGCTCTACAACCTGGGCGTACGCGGCGATGGTCTGGAACGACTGGCCGCGCGGCTGCGGGCGGAGGTGCTCTGTCGGGGCGAGCTGCGGCGCCAGCGCCCCCAGGGGATCCTGATCGGCATCGGCCACAATGACCTGGCCCGGGTGGGCCGACGGGACGGTCGGCACCAGCTCGGACCCGACGCCTTTCTGTTCGGGCTGCAGCAGCTGCTGGTGGAAGCCCGCGCGATGGCCCCGGTGTACGTGATCGGCCTCACGCCGGTGATCGACGAACGCATGCCCTACGCCGAGGTGTTGTGGTTTGGACTGGCGGAGGTGCGGCGCTACGAGGCCCTGCTGGAGGAGGGCTGCCTGGATGCGGATGTGCCGTTCCTGCCGCTGCTGGAGGGCCTGCTGGCCGATCCGCACTGGCCGGCCCTGCTCTGTGCCGATGGCCTGCATCTCAACGGTGACGGACACCGGCGCGTCTACGAGCAGGTGCGGCGCTGGCCAGCCCTGCTGCAGTGGGCGGGACTCTTCCAGGCCGTCGCCGTCACCCCCAGCTGAGCGCCGCCAGCCAACCGGTCCCGCTCCCCGCGGCCACCCGCCATCCCCAGTAGTGGGAATGGCGGGTGGGGGGGCTGATCCCTACACAACGGACACACCTCTTCGCCGCCGCCTCGCCATGGCGCCTGACTGTGCCGCCTACCAGTCCCGAAGCACCCGTGCCTGTCGTCACTGCCAGCTGGCGGCGCAGTGCCCGATCGCCCAGCGCAATGCGATGGCGGAGCAGCATCTGCCCCTGGCCCACCACGTGGCCGAGCGCTACCTGCGCGGCAGCGGCGGCCAGCGCGGCGCAGACCGGGATGACATCCACGCCGAGGCCGCCCTGGCCCTGCTGCCCAGCCTGGAGGGCTACGACCCCGACAGCGGCTACCGCTTCAGCAGTTACGCCGTGCCGAAAATCCTGGGGGCCATCCGCCATCACCTTCGGGACGACTGGCAGCCGCTGCACATGCCCAGGCGTCTGTTGGAACTGCAGCAGCGCGTGCGCAGCCGCCAGCTGCTGCGACAGCGGCAGGGGCTGCCGCCCCTCAGCCCTGACGAGCTCTGCCAGGAGCTGGCCTGCACGCCGCAGCAGCTGGACCAGGCTGAGCTGGCCTGGCGACTGCAGCATGTGGCCAGCCTGGACGGACTTAATGCCGAGCCCGCAGCCCACCAGCCCGCCGGGGATGACGGCGACCCGGTGCTCGCCTGGCTGCAGGCGGCCCTGGCGCTGCTGCCCGCTGCCGATCGGGACCTGGTGGAGGCGGCCTGGATCGAGGCCACGCCGCGGCGCGACCTCGCCAAACGGCTGGGGCTCAACGGCAACGCCCTGAGCCAGCGCCTGGCGCAGCTGCTGGATCAGCTGCGCCAGAGCGCCAAGGCCAGCAGGGCGGCCAGCGTGGTTTGAACGGCATTCACCCGTTCATTGCTCAGCCAGGGCCAACGGCGCTGCGGACCGGCACCGATGCCGCTTTCCACCAGGGTGGCCACCAGCGCCACCAGGCTCACCAGGCTCCAGGTGCCCCAACCCTGGATCAACCCGAGCCCGGCCATGAGGGCGGCCATCAGTGCCCCACCCACGACGCTGGCGGCTGTCCCCTCCGCGCTGATCGCCCCCTCGGTACCGGGCGGCACCGGTCTGAGGGTGGTGATCAGCACCGTGGTGCGACCCCAGTGCTTGCCGATCTCGCTGCCGAAGGTATCGGCGAGCTTGGCGCTGAAGCTGGCGGCAAAGCCCACCAGCAGCCGCGCTGATGCCCCAGGCCAGAGCGGCACCAGCAACGCCAGCGCGGCACCCGTGGCCGCCGAACCCCAGACGTTGGCCGGCGCCCGTCGACCCCCACGGGCCTCGGCCAGGCCGCGCTGCTGTTTCGCCTTCAGCCCCAGGCGCGTCACCAGGGAACCCAGCAGCAGATAGAGCACCACCGCCAGCCAGCCTCGCCAGCCCAGGCAGCCCCAGAGGATCGTACCCAGGGCGGCGGCGTGGCTCCAGCCGGCCGGTGTGAGCAGGGGGGCCCGCTGGGCCAGGGCGATCAGCCCAGCGTTGAGCGCCAGGGCAACCAGCCAGTGGAGGGGGGTCTGGGCCGGGAGCCAGGCGGGCAGAACGGCGTCATGGGGGATCGGCACGGTGGCAGGCGCCCGTCGGCCGGCCAACTCTGTTGCACCGCGTTGCGTGAGGGTGACGGCACGGAGCGCTGCGGCAGGCAGGCAACGGATAATCCGGCTACGTCATCGCCCACGGGCCCACGGCTGCCATGGTGTTCAAGCGTGTGTTCAAGCGTAGGGAGTCCTTCTTCCTCGACCTCAGCAGCCAGGACGCCAGGCCCGTCACGGTGCCCATCGCCCAGCCAGAACCCACCCCGGCCGCCGCCACGACTCCGGCCGGGATCGCCCAGCCGGTGCCAGCCAGCGCCACCAACGCCCCAGCCAGGCCCGCGACCGCCCCTGCCCCTTCCGCCAGCGGTGCCGCGTCAAGCGGCCCGGTGCTCACCACCGCCGAGGCCATCGCCGCCGAGCTGCGCGCCGCCCAGGCAGCCAAGCCGGCCCCCAGCCTCACCACCTTCGCGCCTGAGGCCCTCAATCCGGCCAATGCCATGCCCCTGCGCCGCCGCCGGGCCGGCGCCAACCTGGCCGGCTTCAAGGCGATGGCGAAGAGCATGACGGGCAAGTGAGCCCGAGCCGCCAACGCACCAGGCCAGCAGTGCCGGCCACGGCCGCCGTACTCACCCGCAGGATGGTGGGTCCAAGGCTCACCAGTCGCCAGCCCCCCCGGATGGCAGTGGCCTCCTCGTCAGGGCTCCACCCCCCCTCCGGCCCGATCGCGAGGGTGACCTCAGCGTTCGGGCGCTGGGTCAGCTGGCTCTCCGGGGCGGCGAGGGCGGCCAGCTCCTGATCCAGCAGCGGCAGGCCAACGGTCCGGGTCGTCGCCAACAACCCGACGCCGCTCAGCGGGGCCTCAAACAGCGCGGTGGCCCCCTGGAGCGGCAGCAGCGTCGGCAGCCACAGCCGCTCACACTGCTCCACCGCCTCCCGCAGGACCAGCTCCAGCCGCTCGCAGCGGAGGCGCTCCCCGCCCGAGCTGCGAGCGGCCTGCAGGGGGCGGAGCCCATCGATGCCCAGCTCACAGGCCATCCGCGCCAGCACCTCCCCATCGCGCCTGGGCATCGCCACCGCCAGGGTGAGCGCAGGCGCCGGCCTGGCCTGGCACTCCAACGGATGCACGAGGGGCTGCTCCAGCTCCGCCACTGCCTCAACCCCTGCCCCCGCCCCCCCCTGATTGAGCCGGGCAGTCCAGAGCCGGCCGGCCCCATCGATGACGGCGAAGCGATCACCGGGCCGCAGCCGCAGCACCCGGCTGAGGTAGTGGTGCTCGGCGCTCTCCAGCGCCACCAGCGTCCCACTCCCCGCCAGGCGTTCGGGGGCGATCAGCAGCCGCCGCAGGTCCCGCGCCATCGCTGCGTGCGCTCAGTCCGGGCTGGCGTCGTCCATGAGCGGAAAGAGGGCGTCGTCCTGCTCCTCCACCGGCCAGTCCCCATTCACCCCGCCGATCACCAGCTCGCAGAGCTCCACCACATCGCGGTCCAGCTGGGCCAGGGCATTGATCAGCACATCGAGGCCCACCGCATCGCTGGTGCCCAGATCCACCCAGCAGCGGCCCCAGTCGCCCCGGTACTCGAAGGCCGCCAGGTTGTGCATCAGGGCCGGCAGGGCCCGCTCGGCCTCCTCGCCATCGTAGGCCAGCCAGCTGATCTCGGCGCCGGCGTCGTGGGCCTGGAGGTTCTCGGCGTTGAAGCCCCCCAGCTTGCCGAGCACGAACCAGCTGTCGAACACCCCCTCCACGTAGTTGCGCTCCCCCCTGCCGGGCGGATTGGCGAACCGCAGCCAGATCCAGCAGTTAAACGGATCCACCTCGCGGAATCGCACCTCCATGGCCTCTCTCCTGGCGCAGCCGATCACACTGGCCCCATCCAACACGCCCGCCAGGCGCTCCGTCCTCTTGCTTGAGCTCGTCGGCCTCCGCTACCAACCCGCCACGGTGCGCCAGCCGGTGCTGGAGCAGGTCGATCTGCGGCTCGCACCCGGCCGGCCGGTGCTGGTGGCCGGCCGCAGCGGCTGCGGCAAAACCACCCTGCTGGAGCTGATCAGCGGCCTGGCCGACCCCGACCGCGGTCGCATCCTCTGGGACGGCCAACCCCTGGATGCCCGCCAACGGCGCTGGCTCTGCGGGCTGGTGTTTCAGTTCCCCGAGCGCCACTTCCTCGGGCTCACGGTGGGCCAGGAGCTCAAACTCGGACGTCGGCGCCTCGACGCGGCAGAGGCGGCGGCCGTGTTGCGGCGGGTGGTGCTGGCCGAGCTGGGCCTGCAGCAACCGCCGGAGCGGCTCAGTGGCGGCCAGCAGCGGCGTCTGGCCCTGGCGGTGCAGCTGCTGCGCGATCCGAAGGTGCTGCTGCTGGATGAGCCCACCGCCGGGCTCGACTGGGCGGTGCGGGGCGAGATCCTCGAGCTGCTGGCCGATCTGGCCCGGGAGCGGGCGGTGCTGGTGGTGACCCACGAGCCGGAGCTGTTCGCCCCGATCGCCCGGGAGGCCTGGCGCCTGGAGGAGGGCGTGCTCCGTACCATGCAGCTCACGACGGGGGTGGGGCCATGAGCACGGGTGATCAGTTGCTGCGCGCCACGGCGGCCGGCGGCGGCATCCGGCTGGTGGGAGTCACCACCACCCGCACCCTGGCCACCGCGCGGCAGCGCCACGGGCTCTCCTTCCTCACCACCGCCCTGCTGGGCCGCGCCATGACCGCCGGCCTGCTGCTGGCCAGCTCGATGAAGGTGCAGCACGGCCGGGTGAACCTGCGCATCCAGTCGGATGGCCCGCTGCGGGGGCTGATGGTGGATGCCGGCCGCGACGGCCGCGTGCGCGGCTACGTGGGCCGCCCCGAGCTGGAGCTCGACCTGGTGAGCGAACCCGACGGCAGCCACCACTTCGACTTCCACCAGGCCACCGGCACCGGCTACCTGCACGTGGTGCGCGACCTGGGCGAGGGCGAGCCGTTCAGCTCGACAGTGGAACTGGTGAGCGGCGGGATCGGCGACGACGTGGCCTCCTACCTGCTGCACTCCGAGCAGACGCCCTCGGCGGTGTTCGTGGGCGAACGCATCGACAGCCAAGGGGTGCGCTGCAGTGGCGGGGTGCTGGTGCAGGTGCTGCCCAAGGCCGCCCGCGAACCCGCCCTGGTGGCCCTGCTGGAGGAGCGCTGCCGCGAGATCCACGGCTTCAGCGAGCGGCTCGAAGCCAGCGAAGGGCACCTGCAGGATCTGCTGGCGGAGGTGTTCCCCGACCTCGATCCCCAGCCCCTCACCGGCGAGCAGGCCAGCCAGGAGGTTCGCTTCCACTGTCCCTGCAGCCGTCGCCGCAGCGTGGGGGCGCTCAAGCTGCTCGGCCGCGATGAGCTGAGCACGATCCTGCAGGAGGACGGCCATGCCGAACTCACCTGCCACTTCTGCAACGAGCAGTACCAGGTGGAGGGGGTCGAACTGCGGGAGCTGATCGCCGAGCTCAGCCCCAGCGGCGCCCGGGGCCCGGGGTTCCCCAAGGATTCGGAGGTGATTGGGTTAAAAAGGGGGTGGGGGGGGCAGGTGGAGCGGGCTCAGGCCGCCGCTGGGCTGAGCTCGGCGATCAGCTCCCTCAGTTCGGCTCCATCCACCTGGTACTGCTCGTTGCAGAAGTGGCAGGTGAG
>JBJTWP010000024.1:0-2758 GCA_046081805.1 Cyanobacteriota bacterium | reverse complement strand
CTCCAACGCCCTGCTCGTGCCCCTGCTGCCCGTCTACTCCCGGCTGACGGCAGCGGAGGACCGTCCCCAGTTGATCGCTCGCATCCGCCAGGGTCTAATGCTCTCCAGCGCCAGCATGCTGCCCCTCGGGGCGCTGATGATCGGCCTGGCCGGCCCGATCGTGGATCTGATCTACGAGCGCGGCGCATTTAATGCTACCGCCGGTGATCTGGTGGACGGCCTGCTGATGGCCTACGGCCTGGGCATGGCGGTGTACCTGGGCCGCGACGTGCTCGTGCGGGTGTTCTATGCGCTCGGCGATGGCAACACCCCGTTCCGGCTGTCGATGGCGGGGATCGGTCTCAATGCCGTCTTCGACTGGCTGCTGGTGGGTGGCCCCACCCCCTGGGGCCTGCAGCTGCCGGCGCTCAACTTCGGCGCGCCCGGGCTGGTGCTGGCCACGGTGGCCGTGAACGTGATCACCTGCGGCGCCCTGCTCTCGGCGCTGCACCGCCGCCTGGGGGGACTGCCACTGCTGGCCTGGGGCCGCGACACCAGCCTGCTGCTGCTGGCGGCCTGCCTGGGGGGCGTGATGGCCTGGGCGCTGGCCAATGGCCTGGCCTGGCCCCGGGGCCTGATGGGCCTGATGCTGCGGCCTGCCCTGGCCGGGGGGCTGGGGCTGGCGGTGTTTGGCCTGGTGGCCTCAGCCACAGGCGTACCGGAAGCCCGGCAGCTGCTCAGCCAGCTGGGAAACCGGGTTCGTCGCCGCTGAGCCGCACCCGTCGCTCTTCGCGCACCTGCAGCGGGATCTCCAGGTGGGAGCGGCCAATCATCTGGGGCCCTCCCACGGAAAAGATCCGCGCCTCGATGCCGAATTCGCGGAAGGCGTTCTCCAGTTCCTGGACCAACACCTTCTCCACCTGCGCTTCGGCGTCCACCACGCGACCGATCAATCGGCCGCCGAGCTTGCCCATCCGCTGCCGCACCACCTCCCGCGCGTTGGTCACCTCGATGAGCAGCACGCGCGGCCGGCGTCAGGACGACAACCCTATCGGCAAAAGGGTTCCAACACATCCTCCAGGTCACGAAGCTGACCGGAAGGAATCAGCCTGGCCAGGGGCAGGCGGGTGCTGCCGCCACCGATCGGCACCTGCACGGCCTCCAGCGACTGGCGGGCGGCCACGCTGGCGCCCTGATCCAGCCGGGCCGCGCATTCGATCGCCAGGGCCTGAGCCAGGCCCGCATCGCCCAGGTACAGATGCCAGTTGGCAATCTGCAGATACAACCGATCGGCCAGGGCCACTTCCAGCTCGTGGAGATCGGAGGGGTTCAGGGTCATCGGACTCGGGGTGGTGGGACTCGGGTGGTGGCGGTCGCCGTCATGGCGGTGGCAGGGGCGCCAACGGGGAGCTTCAGCCGTCGTTCGCGGGGCGCAGGGCCAGCACCAGCCCCCCATGCACCAGCAGTGACAGCAGCCAGGCCAGGGTGAACCAGTTCAGATGCGCCCAGGGGTGGCGCAGTCCCTCCACCACCCACAGGCCACTGTTGATGGCTGCAAACAGGGCGACATGCAGGCTGAAGTTCACGATCCGCTCGAAGTGCCGGTAGCGGGGGTCGTCGGGGTTGGCGGGGCCGTACCAGCGGATCGGCATCGTGGGGGAGCAAGCCTCAGCCGAGATCATGGCGCCGCCCCCGCTTTGCAGAGTGTCCCGCTTCCGGCGGCAGAGGATCGGGGGCGGGGCCCCAGGCGGACGAAGTGGTGTCGGACGGGGTGGTGGTTGACGGAGGGCCCCCTGGTGCGGTGAGAATGCAAGGGCCGGCGTAAAGCGCCGGAAACACCTCCCAGGTGGTCACCGCCGAAGTCGCACCACGATCAGGTAGGGTTTGCTTGGATTTGCGCTTGTAGCTCAGCGGATTAGAGCATCTGACTACGGATCAGAGGGTCGGGAGTTCGAATCTCTCCAAGCGCGCTTGATGTTCGTCCACACCGCCTGTCCAAGGCGGTTTTTTTGTCTTGATCGGACCAGAGAGCCAAGCTGGTGCCCTCACTACCATTCTTGACAACCCCTCGTGCGCTGCCGCCATGGCCGAGTCCGGAGCCGCCTCCCTCAACACCGCCCTGGCGGCCCGTGATCCGGTGATCGCGGCCCTGATCGACAGGGAGCTGGAGCGTCAGCAGACCCATCTGGAACTGATCGCCAGCGAGAACTTCGCCTCCCGCGCCGTGATGGAGGCCCAGGGTTCGGTGCTCACCAACAAATACGCCGAAGGCCTGCCCCACAAGCGCTATTACGGCGGCTGCGAGCACGTGGACGCGATCGAGGAGCTGGCGATCGAGCGCGCCAAGCAGCTGTTCGGTGCCGCCTGGGCCAACGTGCAGCCCCACAGCGGCGCCCAGGCCAACTTCGCCGTGTTCCTGGCGCTGCTGCAGCCCGGCGACACGATCATGGGCATGGACCTCAGCCACGGCGGTCACCTCACCACGGCTCCCCCGTGAACGTGAGCGGCAAGTGGTTCCAGGTGGTGCAGTACGGCGTTGATCCCGACACCCAACAGCTCAACTTCGACACCATCCGACAGCTGGCGCTGGAGCACAAGCCGAAGCTGATCGTCTGTGGTTACTCCGCCTACCCGCGCACGATCAACTTCGAGGCCTTCCGCGCCATCGCCGCCCTGATCAACCGTGAGCTCGAGCGCCAGCAGACCCATCTGGAGCTGATCGCCTCCGAGAACTTCGCCTCCCGCGCCGTGATGGAGGCCCAGGGCTCGGTGCTCACCA
>JBJTWP010000023.1:0-9907 GCA_046081805.1 Cyanobacteriota bacterium | reverse complement strand
CGCCGGCTCTACACCAGTGATCTGCGCTTCCTGGAGCAGTTCTGAGGGCGCCCCATAAACTCGGGCAGCCCTCCGCCCCCCGATCGGTGCCCCGCGTCGGACTGATCGTGAACGACGGCAAGGATCTGGCGGTGGCCACCGCCGATCAGATCGAGGCACGCCTGCGCGCGGCCGGTCGTGAGGTGGTGCGCGTGAGCAGCTCCGGCGGGATGGTGGGCTTCGCCAACCCCGACCAGCACCTGCGCACCCGGGGCCATGCCGCCTGCGTGCCTGCCAGCTTCGATCCCGAACTGGAGCTGGCAGTGGTGCTCGGCGGCGACGGCACCGTGCTCTCGGCCGCCCGCCAGACCGCTCCGATCGGGGTGCCGATCCTCACGGTCAACACCGGCCATCTGGGCTTTCTGGCGGAGGCCTACCTGCACCAGCTGGATCAGGCGCTCGATCAGCTGATCAGCGGCGACTGGTCGGTGGAGGAGCGCACGATGCTGATCGTGAGCGTGATGCGCGGCGAGCAGCGCCGCTGGGAGGTGCTCTGCCTCAACGAGATGGCCCTGCACCGCGAGCCGCTCACCTCGATGTGCCATTTCGAGATCGCCGTCGGCCGCCATGCCCCGGTGGACATCGCCGCCGACGGCGTGATTCTCTCCACCCCCACCGGCTCCACCGCCTATTCCCTCAGCGCCGGCGGACCGGTGATCACACCCGACTGCCCGGTGCTGCAGCTCACGCCGATCGCCGCCCATTCGCTGGCCTCGCGGGCCCTGGTGTTCAGCGACCGCGAACCGGTGACGGTGTTTCCCGCCACGCCGGAGCGGCTGATGATGGTGGTGGACGGCAGCGCCGGCTGTTACATCTGGCCGGAGGACCGGGTGCTGATCCGCCGCAGCGAACACCCCGTGCGCTTCGTGCGGCTGGCGGATCACGAGTTCTTTCAGGTGCTGCGCAACAAGCTGGGCTGGGGCCTGCCCCACGTGGCCAAACCCGACGGCAACGGACGATGAGCGGGCCGGTGCGCGGGCCGATCGTGCTGCTGCTCGGACCGGAGGCGGAAGCCCTGGCCGCCCGGCTGGAGGCCTCCGGCTATGGGCCGCTCACCGAGGCCGTGCTGGCGGAGGGGGAGGTGCCCGGGGCCGTGCTGCTGTCAGCCAGCCAGGCGGATCGCATCGTCCAGCTGCGTCAACGGTTTGGCGCCACGCCGATCCTGCTGGACGAAGGGGCGGACTCCGTCGCTGCCCGGTCGCACTGCCTCAGCAGCGGCGCTGACGACTTCTGGCTCTCCAGCCTCGGCCCCAGCGATCTGCTGATGCGCCTGCGGCTCCACCTGGACATCGCCCAGCGCGCCAATGTGCCAGCCCAGCTGATGCAGGCGGGGGATCTGGTGGTCAATCCGCTGGCCCGTCAGGTGAGACGCGGCTCCAGGCTGGTGGCGCTCACGGCCCGCGAATACCAGTTGCTGCTGTTGCTGCTGGAGCGCAAGGGCACGGTGGTGGGCCGCGAGCAGATCCTCAGCCATGTGTGGAACGACCAGCGGGGTGCCGCCAGCAATGTGATCGAGGTGTACGTGCGCTATCTGCGCCAGAAACTTGAGGAGGGTGGCGAGCGCCGCTTGATTCACACTGTCCGAGGCCAGGGCTACTGCCTCAGCGAGCGCCCGCCCCAGATCCAGCCCGCACCCCAGCCATGAGCCGCAGATTGCTTCGCTTCTCGCTGTTGGCTGCTCTCGCTGGTGCCCAGCTGATCAGAGCGGAGCTCAGCTCCCGGGCTACAGCCGCCCCACCCCGTCCGGCGGCCCCGCAACCCGCCAGCCAGCCGCCCCAGTACCTGCCGATCGAGGCGCGCTGGTGTGTCGCTCCGGATCGCTGCATCCAGCTGGAGGTGCCGCGGGGTGAGCGCCAGTTCAGCTTCGGGCTCCAGCTCAGGCCCCCGCTCAAGCCGCTGCAGGGGATGTGGTTCGACTTCGGCAACCCGGTGCTGGCCCGCTTCTGGATGCACCGGACTCCCGCCTCCCTCGACATGCTCTTCATCCGCAATGGCAGGGTGACGGCGATCGAGGCCAACACCAGCCCCTGCATGCAGCTGCCCTGCCCCAGCTACGGACCGGACCAGCAGGTGGACAGCGTGGTGGAGCTCGGCGCCGGCCAGGCCGAGGCCCTGGGCATCCGGGTGGGCAGCCCGGTGCGGATCGAGCGGCTTCAACGCCGCCCCTGAAGCACCAGCACCGGGTTCAGCGGCGCCAGGCGGGTGCCATCGACCAGGGCGCTGCCGCGCCAGCTCTGGTGCTGGGCCACGGCCACCTGCAGGCCAGCCGCCTCCAGCTGCGGCCGCAGCTCGGCCAGGGCCTCCAGGGTGGCCAGGGGGATCACCACGATGCCGCCGGGTCGCAGCCGCTCCAGCACGGCCTGCAGCACGGTCGCTCGCCCACGGCCGCCGCCGCCGATCAGCACCCGGTCGGGATCGGGGAATGCCGCGAGGGCCCCGGGGGCCCGACCCTCGATCACGGCGGCGGGCCGCACCCCCAGGCGCTCGGCGTTGGCTCTGATCAGGGTGCCTGAGCCGCTGCGCTGCTCCAGGGCCCAGAGCTGCAGCCGGGGCCGCAGCCGCAGGGCCTCCAGACCCACCGAGCCCACACCGGCCCCCACGTCCCAGAGCACTCCGGTGGCCGGCAGCTCCAGATCCGCCAGCAGCTGGATCCGCACCTCTCGCTTGGTCATCAGGCCGGGACGATCGGGTCGCTGCAGCCACAGCCCATCGCTGAGGCCGAAGAGGGGCAGGACCGCCGGATCCGCCACGGGGGCCAGCGGCTCAGCGATCAGCAGCACCAGATGCAGGGGATCCAGATCCTCAGGAACCGCCGCACCAGGACTGAGCCGCAGCACCCGCTCCGCCGGATGCCCCAGCCGCTCGCACAGCCAGACGCCGTAGGCGGCCTCCAGCCCCGACGCCTGAAGGCTGCGCCGCACCGCCTCGGCCCCGCCGCGGTCGGGGTCGGTGAGCACCGCCAGGGCGGCGGGGCGCTTCTGCAGGGCCGTCGCCAGGGCCCCAGGGTCCCGGCCATGGAGGCTTACCCAGTCGGCGTCCTGCCAGGGGCGGCCGATCCGGGCGAAGGCCAGTTGCATGGCGCTGGGGGCCGGGTGAAAGCGCAGGCGCTCAGCCCCGAAGCGCTCCGCCAGCAGCCGGCCGATGCCGAACCACAGCGGATCGCCGCTGGCCAGCACCGCCGTGGCTTCGCCGCGGCCCATGGCCCCTTCCAGCTCCGCCATCAGGGCGTCGGGCTGATCGCTGGCCACCAGCCGCGGGGCGGATCCGCCAAACCAGGCCTGCAGCGGAGGAAGCAGCCGCTTTGGCGCCGCCACCAGCTGGGCCTGGCGCAGCAGCGCCTGGGTGATCGCGGGCAGCCCCGCCGCGCCGGATGCGTCACAACCGATCACCTGGCACTGCACCGGCCCTGTCCCGCCCTGGCGGCCATGATGCTGGCCTTGATCGCCGCCCAGGACACCCTGGAGCTGCTCGATGGCGACCATGTCGGCAGCCTGGCCGCCGCCCAGGGCCACTCGGCCGGCTGGCTGGCGCGCAACCGACGGTTGGTGCAGCGCTACCAGGCCCTGGTGCGCTCGGCCGTCACCCTCGATGCTCTGGTGGACCAGGAACTGGGCGACGGAACCCTCTGACCAGCCAGTTCTGACAAGCTGGCTCCATTGTTCGGTGCCCCATGGCTCGTCTCGGCCTCACCGCGCTCAAGTCGCTGCTGCGCGGTGCCCTCGGGAGCAGCCGGTCCATCGGACAGCTGAGATCAAGGCTGCCCGCCCCAAGCCTGAAGGCCGCCTGGAGCCGTCCCTTCGGCCTGGGCTGGGAGAATCCCTACACGGTTCGCTACGCCAGCAACCTCGACGACGGCCCCAACCACGGCATGCCCCTGGGGGGCTTCGGGGCCGGCTGCATCGGCCGCGCCCCCGACGGAGCGTTCAACCTCTGGCACCTCGACGGCGGCGAGCACTGGTTCGGCAACCTGCCCGACTGCCAGTTCGCCCTGTTCGAGAGCGACGGCAGCACCAGCCGCGCCCATGCCCTGGCGGTGAAGCCCGAGCGGGATGCCTCGCGGCCCGAGGCCGGTGAGCCCCTCCCCAGCTGGAGCTGGTATCCCGCCAGCAGCAGCGAGCGCAGCACCGGCACCTACGAGGCCCGCTATCCGCTGAGCCGCACCACCTACAGGGGCGTCTACGCCGCTGAGCTGAGCTGCGAGGCATTCAGCCCGATTCTCCCGGGTGACTACCGCCGCACCAGCTACCCGGTGGCCGTGTTCCGCTGGCGGCTGGCGAACCCCACCAACCGCCCGCTGGACCTGTCGCTGCTGCTGAGCTGGCGCAACACCACGGGCTGGTTCACCAACACCGACCCCTCGGCTTCGGTGCACTTCCGCGACGACGGCAGCCCCGAGCACAACTACGTGCCGGCCATCGGCCGCAGCCGCGGCCAGACCAACCGCTGGGTGGATGCGCCCGGCCTCAAGGGGGTGCTGCTCGACGGCGAGCGCGGCAATCCGGTGGCCGAGGGGCAGGGCCAGTGGTGCATCGCGGTGCCCGATGAGGGGGTGTTCGGCCAGGCCGGCGCCGGGGCAATCACGATCCAGCGCTGCAGCCGCTGGAACCCCGCCGGCGATGGCCGCGAGCTGTGGAACGGCTTCGCCGCCGACGGCTCGATCCCCGACAGCAACAACGACCGCCGCAGTGGGGAGCACGACCCGGCCAGCGCCGCCCTGGCGGTGAAGCTGAGCCTGCAGCCGGGCGAAAGCCTGGAGATCCCGGTGGTGATCAGCTGGGACCTGCCGGTGACGGCCTTCGCCAGCGGCAGCCAGGCGCTGCGCCGCTACACCGATTTCTTCGGCGCCAGCGGAGCGAACGCCGCCGCCATCGCGGCCGAGGCCCTGGGCGAGTGGCCCCGCTGGCGCGAGCAGATCGACGCCTGGCAGCGCCCCGTGCTGAAGCGCTCCGACCTGCCCCAGCAGCTGCGCATGGCCCTGTTCAACGAGCTCTACGACCTGGCCTCCGGCGGCAGCCTCTGGACCGCCGCCAGCAGTGCCGATCCGGTGGGGCGTTTCGGGGTGCTGGAGTGCCTCGACTACGCCTGGTACGAGAGCCTCGATGTGCGGCTCTACGGCTCCTTCGCCCTGCTGCAGCTCTGGCCTGAGCTCGACAAGAGCGTGCTGCGCAGCTTCGCCCGCGCCATTCCCGCCAGCGATGCCACGCCGCGGCCGATCGGCTGGTATTTCACCCAGGGCAAAGGCCGGGTGGAAGCGGCGCGCAAGCTCAGCGGTGCCACGCCCCACGACCTGGGGGCCCCGAACGAGCATCCCTGGGATGCCACCAACTACACGGCCTACCAGGACTGCAACCTCTGGAAAGACCTGGCCAGCGACTTCGTGCTGCAGGTGTGGCGCAGCTTCCGCCTGGCCCCAAGCGGCGAAGACTTGCGCTTCCTGACCGACTGCTGGCCTGCGGCGGTCACAGCGCTGCGGTATCTCAAGACCTTCGACGCCAACGGCGATGGTCTGCCGGACAACGGCGGTGCCCCCGACCAGACCTTCGATGACTGGCCGCTCCAGGGTGTGAGCGCCTACTGCGGCGCCCTGTGGATCGCGGCCCTCGAAGCGGCCCTGGCCATGGGCCAACGGCTGCAGCTGGAGCTGGGCCTCGACACCTCCAGCGAGCAGCGCGAGTTCGGTGGCTGGCTGGAGCAGAGCCGCGCCAACTTCGATCGCCTGCTCTGGAACGGGGAGTACTACGCAATCGACGCCGAGAGCGGCACGCCGGTGGTGATGGCCGACCAGCTCTGCGGCGACTTCTACGCCCGCCTGCTGGGTCTCCCGCCGGTGGTGGCCGATGAGCGCAGCCGCTCAGCCCTGGGCGCCGTGAGGGAGGCCTGCTTCGAGCGCTTCAACGGCGGCAGGCTCGGCGTGGCCAACGGCCTGCGCCGCGACGGCACCCCGCTCGATCCCAACGGCACCCATCCGCTGGAGGTGTGGACCGGCATCAACTTCGGCCTGGCCGCCTACTACCGCCTCATGGGCGACACCCCCACGGCCCTGGCGATCACCTCCGCCGTGGTGGCGCAGGTCTACGGCGGCGGCCTTCAGTTCCGCACGCCCGAGGCGATCACCGCCGCGGGCACCTTCCGTGCCTGCCACTATCTGCGCGCCATGGCGATCTGGGCCCTGTGGGCCACCCATACGGGCTGGCAGCCGATCCCGGGGGCGGAGCGCAAGCCCGTGCCGGCGGCCGCGGCATGAGCGGGTGGCCCGCAAGATCCTGGCTGGCGGCACTGCTGCTGGGCCTGCTGGTGCTGCTGGGATCTCCAGCAGACGCCCAGGCCCAGATCCAGGCCAGCCCCAGCGAGACCGGCACCGGGCTGGTGCGCAGCCTTGAGAGCCTCCGGGATCTCGACTACCAGAGCTGGCAGGTGGTCGCCTATCGCGAAGGGCCAGCTCGATCGGGCGCACCCATCACCCTGCGCATCGTGAGTTATCCCGGGCGGGTGCGGCTGGATCACCCCACGCCCCTGGAAGTGCGCTCGGGGCGACGAAAGTGGCGGCTGCAGGACATCACCCTGGCCAGTTCCAAGCTCGCCGGCGACAACCGAGCCGCCGCCGCCGAATTCGACCTCACCCCCCTGCTGGCCGATCTGCGGCTGAACCGGCCGCTCAGGCTGCAGCTTCCAGGTGTGTTCGTGGAACTGCCCGTGCCGCCCTATGTGGTAGCCGAGTGGCGCGCTCTTGCGACAGCTGCGGTTCCACCGCTTCCATACGAACCCTGAGGGCCTTCCATGAGCTCCGCCTGGATTGCCTGGATGCGTCGATCTCTGCAGCTGGCTGCCCTGGGGGAAGGCCGCACCAGCCCGAACCCGATGGTGGGCGCGGTGGTCCTCGATGCAGGCGGCACCCTGGTGGGGGAGGGCTTTCACGCCAGGGCCGGAGAACCTCACGCGGAGGTGGGCGCCCTCCGGCAGGCCGGTGCGCGGGCCCGGGGCGGCACGCTGGTGGTGAGCCTTGAGCCTTGCTGCCACCACGGCCGGACGCCACCCTGCTGCGAGGCGGTGATCGCCGCCGGCATCTCCAGGGTGGTGGTGGCCATGACCGATCCCGATCCGCGGGTGGCCGGCGCGGGTCTGGCGCACCTGCGAGCGGCAGGACTGGAGGTGATCGAAGGAGTGGCCAGCGACGAGGCCCTTCGCCTCAATCGTGCCTTCGTGCACCGTGTCCGCACTGGCCGACCCCTGGGGATCCTCAAGTGGGCGATGAGCCTCGACGGCCGCACGGCCCTTGCCAATGGCCAAAGCCAGTGGATCAGCGGCCCGCCGGCGCGGGACTGGGTCCATCGGCTCCGGGCCCGCTGTGATGCGGTGATCATTGGAGGGGGCACGCTGCGCGCTGACGACCCCCTGCTCACCAGCCGGGGGCGCCGCGAGCCAGAACCGCTTCGGGTGGTGATCAGCCGCGGCCTCGATGTGCCGCAGGTCGCCCGCCTCTGGGATCCGAAGCTGGCGCCAACATTGGTGGCCCATGGTCCCAAGGCGCAGGCGGAGCAACGGCGGCGCCTTGACGCTATCTGCGTGGAACGGCTGGAACTCCAGTCTTGCGAGCCAGCGACTCTTCTGGAAGCCCTCGCCGAGCGCGGGTGCAATCAGGTGCTCTGGGAGTGTGGACCCGTGCTGGCGGCGGCCGCACTGCGCCAGGACTGCGTGCAGGAAGTGGCAGCGGTGATCGCCCCGAAGCTGCTGGGGGGGGTGGCCGCCCGCACACCTCTGGGTGATCTGGGCTTGGTGGAAATGGCTGCAGCCGAGCCCTGGCATTCTTTACAGGTGGGTCGGCTCGGCGACGACCTCCTGTGGCGGCTCGCAGACGGCGTGACCGCCTGACCCCACCCATGCAAGTCCTCCTGCACGGCCGTCAGGATTGCCACTACCGCCTCAACAACCCCTGGGGACACCCCCTGGGCCGCATCGCTGACTACCTCCGGCCGATCCGGCTGGATCCGCAGGAGTACTCCCTGAGGGAGAACGTTCGCCTGGTGACTGACCTGCTCGTAGGAGTGGGCCGCGATCGACGGATCGTGGAGGAGACCCTCCACCTGCAGGAAATGGAGCCCCGGCAGCGGCAGAGGTTCCGGCTGCGCACCCTGCTGCCGGCACAGGAGCGAATCCCCGGCGCCGTTTGCTCCCTGGTGGACGCGCGCCAGTGGAGCGACAGCTATTTCCACTGGTTCATCGATTGCCTGCCTCGGCTGATCGCCGTCGACGACCACGCCCGGAATACCGGGGAGAACGCGCGAGTGATCGTTCCGGCCCGCCTACGACCCTGGCAGGCCGAATCCCTGGCCCTGCTGGGGATCGATGCCGTGCGGTTGATCCACCACCGATCCGTGCGGGGCGGCGGCCTGGCCGTGCGTCGGTTGATCGCCACCGTCTCCCATCGCTGGCAGCGCCTTGGGGATGCCCCCTTTGACGCCCTCTCCCCCTGGGCGATCGGGAAGCTACGGGATCTGTTCTCGGCGGCGCCGGTGGTGGCAGCCGGATCGGGCCCAAGGCGGCTCTATCTCTCCCGGCGCGGGGTACCCAACCGGCAGGTGACCAACGAGGAGGAGGTGATGGCGGTTCTCTCTCCCCACGGTTTCGTGGCCGTGCAGACCGAAACTCTCACGTTGTCTGAGCAGATCGCCCTGTTCCGTGATGCCACTCACATCGTGGCTCCCCACGGGGCTAGCCTCACAAACCTGCTGCATGCACGGCAGGGAAGCCTTCTAGAACTCTTCCAGGAACATCATGGTGTACGCCCGGAATTTTTCCAGCTGGCCATGATCAACGGACTCGATTACCTCCACGCCCTCTGCCCCTCCGTTGGCAGCGGGCGTCACATGCACGTAGACCCTGGGGTGCTCAATGACTACCTGGACATCACCCTCTGAAGCCCCGTGCCCAACTCCCCGGGACGTCTGGGGGTACTGACGCATGGCTCATGACCGGCCTCCGGAGGCTCCCCATCACCCTCCCTGCCCAACTGCAGCGGCTGATGGTCACCCTGCAGGTGGCGCTTGCGACCACCCTGGCGATCCGGCTGCTGGCCCGCCGGCTTCCCGCAAACGACCTGCCCCATCGCCGGATGCTGCGGAGCCGCATCAGCTTGGTCCTCCCCGTGCTCGCTGCCGGGTTGACCAGTTGGCTCGTCGACCGGCTCTAGTCCTCAGGATGGTTGCTTCGCCGCAACGGCCGGAAGGTGGCCGACGCGGGGCTGAACCCTCGGACTGATTCCGAGGTTGCTGAGTTGCAGGGCACCCGCCGCTTCATCGGGCGGCCGTGCCCGGCTGGCAAGCGGGCCGGAGCCCGGGTGATCGGCCTTTTCGGTGGACCTGGCGGACAAGCTGCTTACCGGCCTCGCGCAGGTCTTGGGGATGCTCGGGGTTTTGGCCACCCTGCTGCTGCTCACCACCAGCGGCATTGGCTTATCGATGGCGGTGGGCTCTGGTGCCCGCACCCTGCTGGGAGTGCTTCTTCCATTGTCTCCTGGGTCCTGAGGCCGCACGCGACCATGCTTCCCTCTGCTGGGAAGCCTCCACGTTGCTTGCGCCCGTAAGGCCGTTATCACTATAGCCATAAAGAGCTGGAGGATGTTGTGGGTGGTGATCATCAGATGATCTGGCTAAATACGGGTTTGACCACCCTCTGACGCAGGGCGTAGATGGCCTGGCCATTGACTGAGAGTAGATATACGGGTTCCTGTCGTGCGAGGGGACCTTGAAATCAGCGCTGAGAATCCGCTGCTCAGTGAAGCTGCTTTACCAGAATTTCGCTGGCAAGTGCGACGTTGTTTGTGCCAATACTGTCGGTGCAACAGGCCGATCAACGACGATGTGCCGGGTCT